>JANXZT010000353.1 GCA_025355395.1 Betaproteobacteria bacterium | reverse complement strand
TGGGAAAAATTCTGCTTCCTGGCGTCGTTCGCGGGCCTCACCGCGGCATCGCGCCAGCCGGTCGGGGTGATCCGTGCCGATCCGGAGATGCGTCCGGTACTCGAAGCCGCCATTACGGAAGCGTGGACGCTCGGCAGGGCCAAGGGCATCGCACTCGCCGACGACTATGTCGCCGGCCAGATGCGCTTTGCCGATGGCCTGCCGCCGGAAATGAAATCATCGATGCTAAACGACCTGACACTCGCCCACCGGCTGGAGGCGCCGTGGCTCTCCGGCGCCGTGGTCCGCATGGCGCGCGATGCGGGCACCAAGGCACCCGTGCATGCGACCTTGTATGCGGCGGTGAAGCCTTATGTCGCGGGTGTCACCCACTGAAGGAAGGAACCATGCGCCTGCTTCTGGTCTGGCTGATCAACGCCGTTGCGCTGTTTGCGCTCCCCTATGTTTTCAGTTCGATCCACGTGAGCTCGTTCGTCGCGGCCCTCGTGGCGGCGCTGATTCTTGGTCTTATCAACACCCTGATCCGGCCGCTTCTGGTGCTGCTCACGCTGCCGGTAACCGTGCTGACCCTGGGACTCTTCATCTTCGTCATCAACGGACTGCTCTTTTGGGCCGTGGGCTCGTGGGTCGAAGGCTTCCGCGTGGCTGGTTTCTGGGCGGGCGTGTTCGGCGCGATCGTGTACAGCGTCATCTCCTGGGCGCTGTCCGGCCTCCTGTTGCGCAAGCATGATTGACCCCGCGCCTTCGGTCGCCGCGCCAGCACTCGCTCCGACGCCCGCCCGCCCGCTGTGCAGCTTCGAGTTCTTTCCGCCCAAGACTGCGGAGGGAATGCAAAAGCTGCGCGCCGCCCGCCGCCAACTCGCACAACTCAATCCCGCATTCTTTTCGGTGACCTACGGAGCCGGTGGCTCCACCCGCGAGGGAACCCTCGAGACCGTGCTTGAAATCCGGCAGGACGGCTTGCCGGCGGCGCCACACCTTTCGTGCATCGGGTCGAGCCGCGAGATCCTGCGCGAAGTCCTTACGCAATATCGCGACCACGGCATTCATCATCTGGTGGCATTGCGCGGCGACCTGCCTTCCGGCTCAGTCGATACCGGGGATTTTCGCTTCGGAAGCGAGCTCGTCGCATTCATTCGCGAGGAAACCGGCGACTGGTTTCATATTGACGTCGCCGCCTACCCGGAGGTCCATCCCCAGGCCCGTAGTGCACCGGCGGACCTAGAAGCCTTTCGGCGCAAGGTGGCGGCGGGAGCGAACTCGGCGATCACGCAATACTTTTTCAATTCCGACGCGTATTGGCAGTTTGTCGACCAGTGTGCCGCCGTGGGCATCGACATCCCGGTCGTGCCCGGCATCATGCCCATCGGCAGCTTCGTGAAGCTCGCACGCTTTTCCGATGCCTGTGGCGCCGAGATTCCGCGTTGGATCCGCAAGCGGCTGGAAAGCTTCGGCGACGATTCCGTCTCCATCCGCGCGTTTGGCCTCGATGTCGTGACCGAGCTTTGCGCCGGCCTGTTGGCGCGCGGCGCCCCGGGCCTTCATTTCTATACCCTCAACCAGGCGGCGCTCACCACCACCATCTGGCACCGGCTCGGCCTGTGAGCCGCCGGAGGGAGAGGCATGGCACCCGGCAATCGCGCGGCGTAAGCTTCCGCTCATGAAGAACTCGGCGGAATATCTCGCTCACGTGCTCGAGCTCATGCGCCCGACGGGATTGGCCACGGCGCGGGCGATGTTCGGGGGCCATGGCCTTTATCTCGACGGCGTGATCATCGCCATCGTGATCGACGACGTGCTTTATTTCAAGACTGACGACGAAAACCGCGAGGCCTTCACCGCCCAAGGCCTCGAGCCGTTCCGGTATGTGACCAAGGAAGGCGAGGTCCACGTCATGAGCTATCACCGGGCGCCGGACGGCGCGCTCGACGGGCCGATCGACATGGCGCCCTGGCTGCGCTCCGCCCAAGAGGCGGCGCTGCGCCGCAAAGGCGCGCCACGGGGACCCACGAAACGAAAGCCGGCCTGAGGCGGCGGGGAAGCGGAATCTCTCGGCCTCCTGCTACCGCGCGGCCGGCGAATAGGCGACCAGCTCGATTAGCGCATGCTGGCTGCGGATAGCGGCGGTGTCGTGTCTTCCCGACGTCTCGCGGTATTGCGCTTCCTTCTCTTCGCGCACGACAGCGCGCACCGCGGGCGCATACCAAAGAAGATAGGTGCAAGCGGTGCGGTCGCGCCAGAACTCCTCGTCGTCCAGATGCATGTAGACGCGCAGCGCAATGGCATCGAACGCGCCGGCGGGGGTGATGATCCGGCGCCAGCCACCTACGCTGACGTAACGGTTGATCTCACCCGGCTTTTTCGTCTGCTCGTTGAAGTTGCCGATCCATTGGTTCCAGCGCTTGCCAGGCACCAGCGGGAAATCGTAGCGCTTCAGCTCCTGCTCGAAACGGCGCGTCTCCTCATCAAAGAGCGCGCCCACCCGCACCCGCCCAGGCCCCGCCAACTGCTCGGTGCGCACGGTGTTCACAGTCGGCCCGCGCTGGGTTACCCGAACACTGATGCCGTCGTTGCCGACCGCCACGATCTCATGCGTTTCCTCCCACACCACCGGGGTCATGAATCCATCCTGGGCGCGGTAAACCCAGCGATCGCCCGCGGCGTAGACCGGTGCTATGACGGTGGGCCCGTCGGCGTCGAATGGCATGACTCCGGTGCAACCCGACGCCGCCATCGTGGCTGCAATGAGGAACGCGAAGCACGTAGCACGCTTTGACTTGGGCATCTCGGCCTCCATAATACAAACCACGCGCCCCGGGGAATGCGCGTCAAGCGATGACAACAGCGCGAGCGATGCAGTTCCACCCGTCCACCGGGCCGCATTCTGCTCAAAGGTCCTGGTCCGTCACTGCGCCGCGACTGGCCGTGGAGACGAGCCGCATGTATTTCGCCAGCACCCCCCGGGTAAATTTCGGCGCGGGCGGCTGCCAGCGGGCGCGCCGGCGCGCGATTTCTTCGTCGCTCACTTCGAGTTGGATCAGGAGCCGATGCGCATCGATGGTCACTGGATCGCCCTCTTCCACGAGAGCAATCAAGCCGCCGACATAGGCCTCGGGTGCCACATGGCCGACCACCATTCCCCAGGTGCCGCCGGAAAAACGCCCATCGGTGATGAGTCCCACCGATTCGCCGAGCCCTTGGCCGATCAGGGCCGACGTCGGCGCGAGCATCTCCTGCATGCCGGGCCCGCCTTTGGGCCCTTCATACCGAATCACGAGCACGTCCCCGGCCTTGATGCGGTTGGCCATGAGCGCTTCCATGCACTCCGGCTCGGAGTTGAAGACCCGCGCAGGGCCGGTGATGGAAGGGTTCTTGAGTCCGGTGATCTTGGCCACGCACCCTTCGGGGGCGAGGTTGCCCTTGAGAATGGCGAGATGCCCGTGCGCGTACATCGGATTACTCCACGGCCGGATGACTTCCTGATCGGGGCGCGGCGCGGCAGGCACATCGGCGAGTTCTTCGCCGAGGGTGCGGCCGGTAACGGTCATGCAATCGCCATGCAGCAGGCCATGCTCGAGCAGGATGCGCAGCACCTGAGGTACGCCGCCCGCGCGATGGAAATCGACGGCGACGAAGCGCCCCGAGGGCTTGAGGTCGCAAAGCACTGGCACGCGCTGGCGGACGCGCTCGAAATCGTCGATCGTCCATTCCACTTCGGCCGCCGCCGCAATGGCGAGGAAATGCAGCACCGCATTGGTCGAGCCGCCGGTGGCCATCACCAGCAAGATCGCATTCTCGATCGATTGCCGGGTGATGATGTCGCGGGGACGGATGTTCCTTTTCACCGCGTCCACGAGCACGCGCGCCGAGTCGCCTGCCGAATCAGCTTTCTCCGGATCGGGGGAAGCCATCTGCGAAGAGCCAAGCAGGCTCATCCCAAGCGCCTCGAACGCCGAAGACATGGTGTTGGCCGTGTACTGCCCGCCACAGGCGCCGACGGTCGGACAGGCGTTGCGCTCGATGCCTTCGTAATCCTCCTTCGACATCTTGCCGGCGGTATAAGCGCCCACCGCTTCGAACGGTGACACAATCGTCAGCGCCTGACCCTTCCAGAAGCCGGGCTTGATGGTGCCGGCGTACACGAAAATTCCCGGCACATTGATGCGCGCCATCGCCATCATTGCGCCCGGCATGTTCTTGTCGCAGCCGCCCACACACAACACGCCATCCATCAACTGCCCGTTCACCGCTACCTCGATCGAATCGGCGATCACTTCGCGGGAGACGAGGGAATATTTCATGCCTTCGGTGCCCATCCCGATGCCGTCGGTGACGGTGGGAAAGCCGAATACCTGTGGCATCGCGCCCGCGTCATGCAGCGCAGCCATTGCGCGATCGACGAGCGGCTGGATGCCCGCATTGCACGGATTCATCGTGCTGTGGCCGTTGGCAACGCCGACGATCGGCTTCTCGAAGTCGGCATCGCCGAAACCGACGGCGCGCAGCATGGCGCGATTGGGCGAGCGCGCGATGCCTTGGGTGATGATATGGGAACGGCGATTGAAAGCCATGACAGCTCCAGGGAACGAGACGAGGCAGAGCGTGCGCGAAGTCTGCGTATAATCGGACCGCCCGATTTTAGCGCACACGACGACGATCTTCTGACCGCATGCTGGTCCATCCGCAGTTCGACCCGATAGCGATCCAGATCGGACCCGTTGCCGTGCGGTGGTACGGCATCATGTATCTCGTCGGGTTCGCCCTGTTCGTAACACTCGGCAAGCTTCGCGCCCGCCAGAACCTCCTGACGGGATGGCATCCGCGCGATGTCGACGACATGCTGTGGTTCGGGATCTTCGGCGTCATTCTCGGCGGGCGCCTGGGCTACGTCCTTTTCTACAAGCCGTTCTATTACCTGGCGCATCCGGCCGAGATCATCCAGGTCTGGGCCGGCGGCATGAGCTTTCACGGGGGCTTTATCGGTGTCCTGATCGCGTTGTGGCTTTTCGCGCGGCGGCGGCACAAGCCGTGGCTCGCCGTCACTGATTTCGTGGCACCGCTCATTCCGCTGGGCCTGGGCGCCGGGCGCATCGGCAACTTCATCAACGGCGAGTTGTGGGGGCGGGTGACCGACGTGCCGTGGGCAATGGTGTTTCCGCCCGCGGGGCCGTTGCCGCGGCATCCGTCGCAGCTTTATGAGTTTTTGTTGGAAGGGGTGGTGCTCTTCCTGCTGCTGTGGACCTACACCGAACGGCGGCGACCGCTCGGCGCGGCATCAGGACTTTTCCTGCTGGGCTACGGCGCCTGCCGCTTCGTGGCCGAGTACGCGCGGGAACCCGATAATTTCCTGGGCTACCTGGCCTTTGGCTTCACCATGGGCCAGTGGCTCTCGATGCCGATGATCGCTGCCGGCGTGATGATGATGATGTGGGCCTACCGGCGAGCCGGAAAGGCGCAGCCGACGGTCATCGACCGGCTCAAGTGAGGGCGACCGGGCCGCAGTTAGTCGATCCGGCGGTAATCCCCGTCGATGTAGGGACCCCGTGTCGCCCGCGGTGATGCTCCGGTAGCGCCGCCGCCCACATTGAGCGGCAGGGCGAGCAGCAGCAATGCAATGACATCGCTCATGATTCCCGGCAGCAGAAGAAGCAGCGCCGCGACCACCTTGCGGCCGCTGTCGACGAGCCCGCGCAGAAGCGACTGCTCCCCGTGCATCGCGGCGATCGTCGCCGCGCGAAAGGCCAGCCGCTCGGATCGCAATAGCGACAAGCCGGCCAGCGTAGAGCAAGCCAGCCAGAGCCAGGTGGGAATGCCGGTCCAATGGGCGACGCGCACCGTGGTGTACAGGTCGACGACGGGGAAAACCAGTACAATTCCGAGCAACAGGTAACGCATGGAACACTCCTTGGCCGGCACGGCGATTCTGGTGCTGACGCACTTGCCCGACCGTGCTGCCGCGACTGCGCTGGCGCGTGCGCTGGTCGAAGACAGGATCGCCGCCTGCGCCAATGTCGGCGCATCGGTGGATTCACTTTATCACTGGCGCGGCCAAATCGAAACTGTCACCGAAGTCCCTGTAATCATCAAGACGCAACGCGAGCGCTATCCGCAGCTCGAGACTGCGATAAGGTCGCGCCATCCGTACGAACTTCCCGAGATCATCGTGGTCCCGATCATTGATGGATTGCTTCCCTATCTGCAGTGGATTACGGCCGAGACGGCCGGAACCTGAATGATTGCTGCCGAATCGGGAGACTTACCTTGATATCTGACCGCAGTGGCGCCACGAGGTTGCGCTTCCTGGGCGTCATTTTGCTCTGCAATGTGGTCGCCCTGGCGCACGCGGCATCGCCGGCTGATCTCCTCGAAGCCGAGCGCGCCTTCGCCTTCAGCGCCCGGGCGCTCGACGCACGCACCCTGCAGGCACAATTCGCCGTCGCGCCGGGGTACTACCTTTATCGCGACAAGCTGCGGTTCACAGTCGAGCCCGGCGCTCTCGCGAATGCGCCTGTGCTCCCGGCGGGCGAAATCAAGCACGACGAGTTCTTCGGGCGCGTAGCCACCTATCGCGGGAAGATCGTCGTGACCCTGCCGTTGGATAAGCCCGCGTCCGGTCAGGAAATCGCGGTAATCGCCGAATCGCAGGGGTGCGCCGACATCGGCGTGTGCTACCCGCCCCAACGCCAACGCATCGTGCTGCCGCTTCCCCGTCCCGGCGCGGCGCCGGGCCCCTTGGTCAGCGCGGTTCCGCCGAAGCGCTCATGGTTCCGATGAAGGCGCGGTCGCGTGGCATTGCATGGCGCGGCGGTGAGGAACGGCGCCAGGAAGCCAAATGCGGCGCCGCCTGATTGTTGTTGCCATCTTTGGCGCCGCCGGAGCGGTCGCGCTCGCATTGGGCCTGCGCTTCGGATTGGAGCGCGAAGCCGGCGCCGGTGGCCGGGCGGACAGTCTCTTTGCCATCACGCTACCCGATGCATCCGGCCAGGAGCAGCGCATCGATCAATGGCGCGGCAAGGTTCTGGTCGTCAACTTCTGGGCGACGTGGTGCGCGCCGTGCAAGGAAGAGATGCCCGAGTTCATCAAGGCCCAGCAGGAGTGGGGCGGGCGTGGAGTTCAGTTCGTGGGGATCGCGGTGGACGACGCGCAGAAAGTCCGCGCGTTCGCCGACGAGATTCATCTCAATTATCCAGCGCTCGTGGGCGGCTTCGGCGCATTGGATTTGTCGAAGACCTTCGGCAACAGGATCATGGCGCTGCCGTTCACGATCATCATTGATCGCGACGGCCGGCTGGCCCACACCCAACTCGGACTGCTTGCACCCGCAAAACTTCAAAGCGTCATCTCGAAAATCATCTAACTCACGTCATCTTCGGACTTCGGCGGGGACGTGTACGCCTCCGATGGGCCTGGGTCGATTGTCGCGGGCCTTCGGCACCGCCGCCGAACGCGCAGGACGCGCAGGCTGCCGGTAACTTCGGGCATCGCTGGACAAATGATCCGATCTGCGCCAAAATAGCTTCAATAATTACAAAGGCGCTTGTTCCCGCGCGACGCCCGGACATTACACCGATTGTCGCGCTGCGATGCCGCTCGCTTCCGGCGGGACAGCCCCTTCATCGAAGTCACCTCCAGGCGGGAATATGCGAAAGCCGTTTCGACCGCCCGTTTGTTTCGGTGCCAAGACCGCCGGTTGGGCCGCCGGAACTCGCACCCACGGCTTTGAAACCGCACCGGTGTTCGCCCGGCCCGGGATCGCGAGGTAACGCCATGGATTTGCGCAAGCTCAAAACGCTGATCGAGCTCGTCGAGACTTCCGGCATCGGCGAGCTCGAGATCCAGGAGGGTGAGGAGCGCGTCCGAATTACCCGGGCTGCGGCGCCGGCACCGCATGCGGTGACGACCCACGTGACGGCCACGCCCTCCGCCGCAGCCGCGCCCGCCGGGGCTTCGGTCGACCCGGTACCCGTGGCAGCCCCGGAGTTCGCGGGACATATCCTTAAAAGTCCGATGGTGGGAACGTTCTACCGTGCGGGTACGCCGGGCGCGAAGGCGTTTGTCGAAATAGGCGATGCCGTCGAAACGGGCGACACGCTGTGCATCATCGAGGCCATGAAGCTCATGAACGAAATTGAGGCGGACGCGTCGGGCATTGTGAAGGAGATTTTGGTCGAGAACGGCCAGCCGGTCGAGTTCGGCCAGCCGCTGATTCTCATTGGGTAAGGACGTGGCATCGGCCCGGTCGTCGACGCCGGAGCGCGCACTGCGGCGGTTTTTGCGCGCGGCGTCAGGCGACGGTCCTTCTCCGCAGCCACGACGCTAAAGCGCTGGACCGCCCGGTGGCCACCCGCAATCCCAATCCGCTCTTCGGCAAGATCCTGATTGCCAATCGCGGCGAGATCGCCTTGCGTGTGCAGCGGGCGTGTCGCGAGCTTGGCATCAAGACCGTGGTCGTTCATTCCGAGGCCGATCGCGACGCCAAATACGTTCGGCTCGCCGATGAATCAGTATGCATCGGTCCCCCGGCCTCGTCGCAAAGCTATCTCAACATTCCGGCGATTATTGCAGCCGCCGAGGTGACAGACGCGCAGGCCATCCACCCCGGGTACGGCTTCCTGTCCGAGAACGCGGACTTTGCGGAGAAAGTGGAGCGCTCCGGGTTCGTGTTCATCGGCCCGCGGCCCGACACCATCCGGCTCATCGGTGACAAGATCAGCGCCAAGGCGGCGATGGCCAAGGCGGGCGTGCCGTGCGTGCCGGGGTCCGAGGGTGCACTGCCGGAGGACCCGAAGGAGGTGGTGCGGATCGCCCGCGCGGTGGGTTATCCCGTGATCATCAAGGCGGCCGGAGGCGGCGGTGGCCGCGGCATGCGGGTCGTGCACACCGAGGCGGCGCTGGTTTCGGCGGTGTCCCTGACCCGCGCCGAAGCGGCCGCGGCGTTTGGCAATCCGACGCTCTACCTGGAGAAGTTCCTGCCCAATCCCCGGCACATCGAGATCCAGGTGCTGGCCGATTCGTTCAAGAACGCGGTTTATCTTTATGAACGCGATTGCTCCATGCAACGCCGCCATCAGAAGATCATCGAGGAGGCGCCCGCGCTCGGCATTGCGGCCCGCGCGCTGACCCGCATCGGGGAGCGCTGTGCCGAGGCGTGCCGCAAGATCGGCTATCGCGGCGCTGGCACCTTCGAATTCCTGTATCAGGAAGAGGAATTCTTTTTCATCGAAATGAACACGCGTATCCAGGTCGAGCATCCCGTCACGGAGCTCATCACCGGCATCGATATCGTGCAGGAGCAGATTCGCGTCGCTGCCGGCCAGAAGCTGCGGTTCAGGCAGCGCGACATCGTGCGCAAGGGACATGCCATCGAGTGCCGCATCAATGCCGAGGACCCGTACACGTTCGTACCGTCTCCAGGCCGCATCACGTCATGGCACGCGCCCGGCGGCCCTGGCATCCGCGTCGATTCGCATGCCTACCACAACTACTTCGTGCCGCCCTATTACGACTCGATGATCGGCAAGGTCATTGCGTATGGGGACACGCGCGAGCAGGCGATCGCCCGCATGCGCATCGCCCTTTCGGAGATGGTGGTGGAGGGCATCAAGACCAACATTCCGCTGCATCAGGAGCTGCTGCTGGACGAGAAGTTCTTGCGCGGCGGGACCTCGATCCACTATCTCGAAGAGCGACTGGCGAAGCGCAAGCTCGCGGGTTAGTCGCGGCGTCGAAGGCCCCGCATCATGTTCGTTGCCCTGCGCTTCGATGCGGACGCCGACATGGCGGATGTATGGGGCGATGCGCTCCTTGCTGCGGGCGCTTACTGCGTCGATTGGAGCGACCCGAACGCCGAGACGAGCGAAGAGACCGCACTGTATGGTGAGCCGGGGGTCGCTTTGCGCCACGCTTGGCCACTCAATCGCCTCACCGCCCTCTTTGCTGATGGCACCGATGCGACGCGGATGGTGGCGGATGCGTCCTCCGGTGTCGGCCAGCCATTCCCCGCATGGTCGGTGTTCACCATTCCCGACCAGGATTGGGTGCGCGCGACGCAGGCGCAATTCGGACCGATCGCGGTCGGTGCCCGAATGTGGGTGGTGCCGTCATGGTCCGCGCCGATCGATCTGGCGGCGATCAATCTTGTGCTTGATCCGGGACTCGCCTTCGGCACGGGGTGTCATCCCACGACGCGGCTTTGTCTGCAGTGGCTCGAAGCGTGCCTTTCGCAGGGGGAGAGCATGCTCGACTATGGATGCGGGTCAGGCATCCTGGCTGTCGCTGCCGCGCGGCTCGGTGCAGGAACCGTCGTGGGTACCGACGTTGATCTGCAGGCGCTGCTGGCAAGCCGGCAGAACGCTCTTCGCAACGGCGTGAATGCGACCTTTGTTACGCCGGGTGCGATGCCCAAAGGGGCGAAGTACGCGGTCGTAGTTGCCAATATCCTCGCCAATCCCCTGCGGCTCTTGGCCCCAGCGCTCGAGCAGCGAGTGGACGATGGCGGCCGCATCCTGCTTTCCGGCGTTCTCGTGGGCCAGGCCGCCGAAGTCGCGGAGGCCTACGCGCGCTGGTTTAGAATCGCGGTCTGGAAAGAGGAAGACGGTTGGGTTGCCTTGGCGGGAGAGCGCCTTGTCGACCACGCCGTTGGCACCCAAGGACTCTATTGAGCCAACCCGCGAGCGAACCCGGAGCGCAGTCGGCGATGTCCGAGGAAAAGTACACGCGCTGCCCGGCTTGCAAGACGATCTTCCGAGTCACCACGCATCAGCTTTCCATCCGCGCCGGGCAGGTGCGGTGCGGGAATTGCCAGACCGTGTTCGACGGCAACGCGCAACGCCTGCCAATGCCGCAAGCTTCACCGCCGACGGCGCACGATGAGAGGTACGACGAAGCGGCGATGGGCCCGCCGACGATGACATTGCGCACGCCGCGGCCTGCCGTCGCCGATGCGAAAGAGTCGCCCGCCGAGGTTCATTACGAAGACCGCTTTTCGTGGGCGAGGCAACAGCGACGTCGGCGCGCCGCCACCGTAGCCTATGCCATTGGAGCGCCGCTCCTGCTGCTTGTGCTTGCATCCCAGGCGGCGTTTCATTTCCGCGACCTGGTCGCGATGCGCTGGCCAGCGACCCGGCCCGCGCTGGTGCGGATGTGCAGCGCGCTAGGTTGCGCCATCGAGCCCGTGCACGACGTCGCCGGACTTTCGATCGACGCATCTGATCTGCAAGCCGATCCGGCGCACCGCGGCCTCTTGATCCTGAGCGCAACGCTGCGCAACCGATCGCCGTGGCCTTTGGGTTACCCTCATCTTGAGCTGACATTGACCGATGCCCACGACCAGACCGTCGCCCGCCGGGCGCTGCAACCCTCCGAATATGCGGGGGGGACGGCTGATCTCGCGAACGGCATACCCGCCAACGCCGACGTTCCAGTCAAGCTTTTCATCGATGCCAGTGCTACGAGTCAGGCGGGCTATCGTCTTTACCTGTTCTACCCGTAAGGCGCCGCCCCCGATTGGTGCAACACCAAAAGTGTAAGCGGGTGCGATCAATCGCGATCAAACTCTTTTGTGCCAACCACTTGCGCTTTCTGGACGATGGGAAGCAAACATTGCGATCATCGCAGTTTGGCCATTAGCCGGTTCGGTCGCCGCTGGATGGCAGGGTGGCGGCACGTAAGCGGCCGAAGCGCACCAAGGTGAAGCGGCGGCCGCAGCCCGTGCACCCATGTAGTGCATCCTGTCGGCTCTGGCCGTTGATGCCGCTCGCCTCGCTGGCGCGGTCAGGAAGGCGCCAGACGTCCCTGCCAGCATCGCATGGCATGCTTATCGCTAAGGCAGTTCCGGAGTTTTGCTACGCTACGAAGACTGATTCATCAGAGGAGAGACGCCCATGACAACCCCCGCCGACGTGCTGAAACAACTGAAGGACAACGAGGTCAAGTTCGTGGACCTGCGGTTCACCGACACTCGTGGCAAGGAGCAGCACGTCTCGGTGCCGACCAAGCAATTCACCATGGACAAGTTCGATAACGGCCATGCGTTCGATGGCTCGTCGATCGCCGGATGGAAAGGCATCCAGGCGTCCGACATGCTGTTGATGCCTGACGCGGGCGCGGCCTACATCGATCCGTTCACGGATGAGACCACGCTCAACATCACCTGCGACGTAGTCGAGCCCACGGATGGCAAGGGCTATGAGCGCGATCCGCGCTCGCTTGCCAAGCGCGCCGAGGCGTATCTCAAGTCCGTGGGCGTCGGTGACACGGCCTATTTCGGTCCCGAGCCGGAATTCTTCATCTTCGATGCGGTGGAGTGGTCAGTAGACATGTCGGGAAGCTATTGCAAGGTGTTCTCGTCCGAAGCCGCGTGGTCCACCGCCGAAAAGTTCGAAGGGGGCAACATGGGGCACCGGCCGACGGTGAAGGGCGGCTATTTTCCGGTGCCCCCGGTCGACCATCTGCAGGACGTGCGTTCCGCGATCTGCCTTGCACTCGAGCAGATGGGGGTGGAAGTCGAAGTCCATCACCATGAAGTCGCGAATGCCGGGCAGTGTGAGATCGGCACCAAGTTCGAGACACTGGTGAAGCGTGCCGACTGGCTGCAGATTCTCAAGTACGCGGTCCACAACACGGCCCATGCGTACGGCAAGACGGCGACCTTCATGCCGAAGCCGATCGTCGGCGACAACGGCTCGGGCATGCACGTGCACCAGTCGCTCTGGAAGAATGGCAAGAACCTGTTCGCGGGCGATGGCTATTCCGGGTTGTCCGAACTGGCGCTCTACTACATCGGTGGCGTGATCAAGCATGCGAAGGCGCTCAACGCAATCACCAATCCCGGCACCAATTCGTACAAGCGGCTGGTGCCAGGCTTCGAAGCGCCGATCAACCTCGCGTACTCGGCGCGCAACCGCTCGGCGGCGATTCGCATTCCCTACGTGGCAAGCCCGAAGGGCCGTCGGATCGAAGTACGTTTTCCCGATCCCACCGCCAATCCCTATCTCGCGTTCTCGGCGATGCTGATGGCAGGGCTCGATGGCATCCAGAACAAGATCCATCCTGGCGATCCGGCGGACAAGAATCTTTACGATCTCGAGCCCGAAGAAGCCGCCAAGGTGCCGCACCCGTGCGCGTCGCTCGATGAGGCGCTCGACAACATCGACAAGGATCGGGAGTTCCTGACCCGGGGCGGGGTGTTCACCGACGACATGATCGATGCTTACATCGCGCTCAAGATGGAGGAGGTGACGCGCTTTCGCATGACCACCCATCCGGTCGAGTACGATATGTACTTCAGCCTGTAAACCGGCGCGCTTCACGCGCGTTCAAAGCATGAGAGCACAAGGGGCGGACCCACGGGTCGGCCCCTTGCGCTTTGGGCGTGGCCGCTCATTTTGGGGGCCGGTTGTTGTTTTGGGCCCGTTTTCAATACACTGCGCTTATGCCTTCGTCATTGCAGCGCCTTTGGCGCCCCGCCGGTTGTCGTTTTCGACGCGCCTTGCACTTGTGCGGCCTCGGGTTGATGATGGCCTTGCCTGCCGCGTACGCGAGTGCCGCCACCCTCCCGGAGCGAGCGAAGGAAGCCGGTTGCGCCGGACGGCCGCAGCAGGTCGATGGCGCGGCGATGTTCAAATGCCAAACGGCAGCGGGTGTGTTTTCGTTCTTCAACGTTCCGGAAGTCACCGGGCCGGCGAGCACGCCCAAAGCGGCGGGAAGCGGCTCCGGCAATGGCGCTAATGCATCTCCCGTGCCGAAGGCCGCTGCGAGCGGCTTTCCACGCATCGACGCCGAAACCCAGAAGGGGCGCGACGATGTGCGCCGCCGGGTGCTGCGCGAGGAGCTCGCCGCCGAGGAAAAGCTGCTTGCCGAGGCGCGCACGGTACACGCCGATGGCGCCCCCTCGCCGCTCCCCGAGGAACGCGCCAACGCCGATAAGTATCGCGAGCGGATAGGGCGATTGCGCCAGGCGGTGGTGCTGCATGAACGCAATGTCGAGGCTCTCAGGAAAGAGATCGCCGGATTACGCTAGCGCGGCGGCATTTGCCGGCACCATCGTTGGCGTCGCGATCAAGGATGCGTGACCTTCCGTGCGCGGGGTTTGCGGGGTTGCATCGGCGCATTTCGCAAACCCTGAAGCTGGGCCGGGCGCGGATATTGCTAAAGGAAACCAACGCAACACCGACGACGGCATTCCCGGCTCCAGTGAATTTCAGCCACATCCCCACACTTGCGCGAGACGATGCGACCCACGGCTTCACCGGTCTGGAGCTGCTCGCGACCGCGGTGCTGATGATCGGGAACGGCGGGCGTGTGATCTACGCCAATCCGGCGGCCGAAAATCTCTTCGAAGTTTCGAAAAAACAACTGCTCGAGCAAACTCCCGCCGACCTTTTCCACGATGCTGGAAATCTTCTTGCCGCCATCGACAAGGCGGTCGCCAGCGGCGCGTCCTACACCGAACAGGAACTCGAGCTTGCCGTCGGCGCGCGCGCCAAGCTGCATCTCAGCTGCACGGTTTCGCCGGTCGACGTTGCGGACGCGCAACTTCTGCTCGAGTTTCGCCACATCGACCAGCAGTTGAAGATTGCGCGCGAGGAGCGCCTGCTCGAGCAGCAGCAGGCGAATCGCGAGTTGATCCGCAGCCTTGCGCATGAGATCAAGAATCCGCTGGGTGGCATTCGCGGCGCTGCGCAACTCCTCGAGCGCGAGCTCGACGCCCCGCATCTCATCGAGTACACCCAGGTCATCATCAGCGAATCGGATCGCCTGCAGTCGCTCTTGAATCGGCTGTTGACGCCGCACCGGCTGCCCTGTTTCCGGCGCATCAACATCCACGAAATCGTGGTTCGCGTGAAAGGTCTCATGCAGGCAGAGTTTCCGCAGGTGACCATCACGCCGGATCTCGACACCAGCCTGCCCGATTTCGAGGCCGACCCCGAGCAGCTCATGCAGGCGGTGCTCAACGTCGTCCGCAATGCCGCCCAGGCGGTGTCCGGCACGACCGCCGATCCCCACATCCGGCTAATCACGCGGGTCGCGCGCTACGTCACGCTCGCCAGGAAACGGCACCGGCTTGCCCTCGCGTTGGGAATCGCCGACAACGGTCCCGGGGTTCCAGAATCGATCCGGGACAAAATCTTCTATCCGCTCGTCTCCGGACGAGAGGGTGGCAGCGGGTTGGGGCTCACCATAGCGCAGACGTTCGTCGCGCAGCACAATGGAACCATCGAATGCGAAAGCGCACCGGGACGCACCGTGTTCACCATCTTGCTGCCGCTCGAATCCCCGCGTGCAGGTTGAGCCGGATGTCACGTACTTGCCATCTCGCCGGCAACACCCGCCGCGGAGCGTCGCGATGAAGCCGGTGTGGATCGTCGATGATGACCGCTCGATTCGCTGGGTGCTCGAAAAGGCGCTCTCGCGCGAGGATATTCCGCACCAGACGTTTGCGTCGGTCTACGAGGTGCTGCAAGCGCTCGCGCACAGCCAGCCGCAGGTGATCGTGTCGGATATCCGCATGCCCGGCGAATCCGGGCTGGTGTTGCTGAACAAGGTGAAGGAGCGTTACCCGGACATCCCGGTCATCATCATGACCGCCTATTCCGACCTCGATAGCGCTGTCGCCGCATTCCAGGGCGGCGCCTTCGAATATTTGCCCAAGCCCTTCGACGTCGATCACGCGCTCGCGCTCATCCGGCGCGCGACCGTTCAGACGCCGGCGTCCGCGCCCTCGACCGCCGCTGCCAACACCGACACGCCGGAAATGCTGGGGCAGGCGCCGGCGATGCAGGAGGTGTTTCGGGCCATCGGCCGATTGTCGCAGTCCATCGTGACGGTGCTCATTACCGGCGAATCGGGAACCGGCAAGGAGCTCGTGGCCCAGGCACTCCATCGCCACAGTCCGCGGGCTGCCGGACCGTTCATTGCGATCAATACCGCCGCCATTCCGAAAGACCTGCTGGAATCGGAGCTGTTCGGGCACGAACGCGGTGCTTTTACCGGCGCCCAGGCATCGCGACGGGGGAGGTTCGAGCAGGCCGACGGCGGCACGCTTTTTTTGGACGAGATCGGCGACATGCCGGCCGATCTTCAGGTGCGGCTGTTGCGCGTGCTCTCAGATGGCGAGTATTACCGGGTCGGAGGCCATGCGCCGCAGAAGGCAAGCGTGCGCGTGATTGCGGCCACCCACCAGAACCTCGAGGAGCGCGTGCAGCAGAAACTTTTCCGTGAAGACCTGATGCATCGTCTCAACGTGGTGCGGCTGCGCCTGCCGCCCTTGCGCGAGCGGCAGGAAGACATTGCGCCGTTGGCGCGTCATTTTCTGCATACAAGCGCCCGCGATCTCGCGGTGGAGGCAAAGATTCTTACGGACGCGGCGCTCAAGGTGCTGCAATCCTTCGCCTTCCCCGGCAACGTTCGCCAGCTCGGGAATATCTGCAACTGGCTGACCGTCATGGCGCCGGGGCAGCGCATCGAGATCGCCGACCTCCCGCTGGAGCTGCGCGAACTGCCTCGTGACCCTGGCGAGGCCGGTTCGGAAGCCACGTGGCGCCATGCGCTGGATCGCGAGCTTGCCGAGGCGCTCAATCGCGGCGAGCATGCGGTCGGCGAACGATTGGCGCGCGAGTTCGAAAAGACGCTGATCGTGCGTGCACTCGCGCATACGGGCGGGCACCGGATGGAAGCCGCCAAATGGCTGGGTTGGGGGCGCAACACCCTCACCCGCAAGATCCAGGAGCTCGGGCTCGAGCAGGAATTGCGCAAGGGCGGGCTGCACGCCGGATGACATTGCGCGCCGGATCATCCTGCGCGCGTACCGCATTGACCGGAGTCCGGCGCCGTTCGTCGCATTCTTGACGGATGCGACGGTGGCGTTTCATACTTCCTCGAGCTCGTGACTTGAGCGCCGGATAAAACATCGAAGAGTGGCGCCGCAGTTGCGTGCGCCACGCTGGCGCACTCCACCGAAGACCCCGGGACGCGGCGGCAGACTACCGCGATGAAGGAGGATCTCCCAATGCGTGCATGTATTCGTGCCGTGGCGCTTCCGGCGTTGGCATTCGTGGCCTGGTACTCGGGTATCACGACGGCGCAGGACAAGTATCCGTCGCGCCCCATCGAGTTCGTGGTGCCGTGGGGGCCCGGCGGGGGCGCCGACCAAGTCGCGCGGAAGCTCGGGCAACTGCTCGAAGCGGAGCTGAAGGTCTCGCTGCCGGTCATCAACGTTGCCGGCGCAACCGGCCAGACGGGCCACGCCAAGCTGATCTCCGCCAATGCCGACGGTTACACGATCGAAGTCATGACCGGGGATACCTTCGCGCTCCTCGCCGAGCCCAATCCCAAGATCAAGTTGGCCGACTTCACTCCCCTTGGCATTCTCATCCAGCAAGCCTCGGCGTTTTTTGTCGCGGAGAACAGCGCCATGAAGACGTGGGCCGATGTCGAGGCCGCCGCGCGCACGCGTGCGCTCAAGGTCGCGGTGACCGGGTTTTCGAGTCCCGATGACATCACCGTGAACTACTTCGCGGCGCGGGGGCTCAAGCTGTCGTCGGTGCCCTATGCCAAGCCCGGTGAGCGCTACACCTCCATCGTGGGTGGCCATGCGGATCTCCTGTACGAGCAGGCAGGCGATGTGCGCAGCCTCGTCGACAGCAAGCAGATCCGGCCGGTGATCTTTTTCTACGGCGGCAAGGTGAATGATTTCCCGGGTATTCCGACGTCGACCAGTCTCGGCCACAACATCACCCTGCCGCAATTCCGCGTCGTGCTGGTGAAAGCCGGCACCGATCCTGCCCGCGTCAAGTTGCTGAGCGACGCCATCGCGCGCGCGGCGCAAACCGCTGACTTCAAGGCTTATCTCAAGGAGCAGTACGCCGACGAGGCGAGCTTCGTGCCGGCGCAGGAAGTGCTTCCCTACATGCAGCGCTGGCTCGAGGAAGCAAAAAAAGTGATGGCGGCCATTCCCGTCAAAAAGTAGCCGTCCGTTCATTGCGCTCGGTGTTCGCCCGTGACGCCACACCAAGCAAGCCAGGAGGTCGTCGGAGTTATTTTCGAGCATGCGTTGCTTCATCAAAAAACGATGGATGCAAGGCGCGAGGGGCAGCCAAGATCGGGAATCTTCGCCAGCCTGAGCAACGCCGCAGACGCGTTTTTTGACCGCAACCCGAAGGGACGGGCGATTTGGGTGCCGATTTTCCCACATCGTGCATTGGTCGCCCTCGGTATAGTCCCGCTATGGCAGCGGGCTCGTGCCTTGAACCGCATCCCAACTCGCCTTGAGTCGCGTCCGTGAAAATAACTCCGCCAGCCTCCCAGATATCGGATCGGCTGCGGGCTGTCGCGCCGTACGCGATCGTGCTCTTTATTGCGGGCGGCCTCTTTTGGTTGGCCATGCATTTCGAATACACCCCGCACGCTGGCCGGCTTGGGCCGGATGTCTGGCCGAAAGCGATCCTCGTCCTGATGATCGCGGTATGCGTAACGCGCATTGTGGGAGCACTGCGCCGGCCACGAAGCGAAGGCCCCGGCGGCGGCCTGCTGCGCGAAGTCATCGGCGACGCGGTACCCGACCCTGAAACCATCGGTGCGCCAGGCGAGCGATATCCCGGGCTGCTCGCCCTTGGCGTAGCACTTACTGTCGCCTATGTTTTCCTGCTGGGATGGTTGGGCTTTGCCCTGGCGACTGCGGGTTACATCGCGGCCATGATCCGCACCGGCCGCTACCGCCGCTGGCGCGTGATCGTTCCCACGGCCGTGCTCGGCAGTCTCGGTTTCATGTTCGTATTCATGAAAATCGTGTACCTGTCGCTCCCCATCGGGCAGCCACCTTTTGCCACCATCTCCCTCGGGCTGATGCGCCTCATGGCAATCCGGTGATCGCGAGTTTCTTTTGATCGAAGTCGCGCGTCATCTCGCAGGCGGATTTGTCGATCTGCTGCAGGCCGCGAACCTGCTGGCACTTGGCGTCGGTCTGGTGGTCGGCATGCTGGTGGCTGTCCTGCCGGGGCTCACGCTGGTCATGGGCGTGGTCCTGGCGCTGCCGTTCACGTACGGCATGCCCGTCACACCGTCGATCATCCTGCTGACTGCCATGTACATCTCCGGCACTTATGGAGGGGCGATCACATCCATCCTGTTTCGAATTCCGGGCGAACCGATGGACGTGCCGCTCTTGTGGGATGGCTGGTCGATGGCGCATGCCGGGGAGCCTGCGCGTGCGCTGGGATGGACGTTGTTTGCCGCATTGACCGGAGGCCTCATTACCGCCACCGTCATGGTGACGCTGGCGGTGCCCTTCGCCAAGGTTGCGCTGACCTTCGATTCGCCGGAGTACTTCTCGATCGTACTGTTCGGGTTCACGAGCGTCGTGACGTTAGGCGGCGGCTCGCTTGCGAACGCACTCATCAGCCTGTTCCTCGGCATGCTCATCGCCACCGTAGGCGTCGATGAAATCTACGGCGTGGACCGCTTCACCCTCGGGATCGACATGATGCGCGACGGCATCGGTTACCTGCCCGTGATGGTCGGAGCGTACGGCGTGGGCGAAGTCCTGGTGCGGCTGGAGCAGGGCTTCGCCTCCGCTCCGATGGCCGGCGGAGGCGCGATCAAGACACGCATTCCGAGTCTCGCCGAAGCGTGGAAGATCCGCGGCACGTTTGCACGCTCGTCGCTGGTCGGCGTGATCTGCGGCATCATCCCCGGTGCCGGGGCGACGATTGCTTCTTTTGTGGCGTATGGCGTGGAAGGCCAATATGGCCCGCGGCGGCGTGAGCTCGGCAAGGGCATTCCCGAAGGCATTGTTGCGCCGCAAGTAGCCTCCACCGCATCCGTCGGCGGCCACATGGTTCCGTTGCTCACACTCGGCATTCCGGGCAGTGGCGCGACCGCGGTCATTCTCGGCGCGTTCCTGTTGCATGGGGTGCAACCCGGCCCGCAAATATTCACGACGCAATCGGCACTGGTCTATGCCATCTTTGCTTCGACGTTCGCTGCGGTCATCGGCATGGGCTTGCTCGGCTATTTCGCCATCCGGCCGCTGGTCAAGGTGCTCTTCCTGCCGGAAGCCATCGTGTCGGTATTTGTCATCATGTTCTGCCTCGTCGGCGCTTATTCGGAGCACAACAACCTCACGGACCTGTGGATGATCGTGGTGTTCGGCGTAGTCGGGTATCTCTTCGAGCGCTATCGTTTCCCCATCGCTCCGATGGTGCTGGGATGCATCCTCGGGCCCATCGCCGAGACGTCGTTCCTCACTTCGATGATCAGCTACCAGAACGACTGGACTATTTTCTTCACGCGCCCGGTGAGCGGCGTCGTGCTTGCGCTGGCCGCCGTTGCGCTCCTGCTCCCGTTTTATAGCCGCTTGCGGCGCAAGCCTGACTTGGCTGCGAAAACGCCGTGAGCACGGTGGCGGGGGTGATCGATTCCATCCGGGCGAGCTATCTGCAAATTCCGCTCGCGCGACCTTACCGACTGTCGTTCGGACCGGTCACCCATTACGACACGATCCTGCTGCAGATGAGCGCAGCCGACGGTCGCAGCGGTTTTGGCGAAGCCACACTCCTGACGGGCTACACCGACGAGACGATCGCCGATAGCTGGAATCTCACCAGGGAGTTGGCGCACGCGTTTTGCGGAAAAAGCGCCGACGAAATCGCTATCCGACTGGATAAGCTTGCGCCCCGGGCGCCCTTCGTTTGCACGGCATTCCACACCGCACTCGATATGCTTCGCGGGCATCATCTCCTGAGTCTCGCGACGATCACGCGAGTGCCGATTCTCGGGCTGCTGCAGGGCGAGGATGAATCAGGCCTGCGCGACGATTTCGACCGATTGTGTTCCGAGGGCTATCGCACCGTGAAGGTGAAGGTTGGCTTCGACGCTCACACGGACCTTATCCACCTGGCCCTGATTCAGAAGGTGGTGGCAGGCCGGGCGTTGATCCGGGTCGATGCCAACCAGGGCTACAGCGCAGTCGATGCCACGGCTTTCATAAGCGGTGTCGATCCGGCCGGGATCGAGCTCTTCGAACAGCCGTGCGCCGCAGGTGATTGGGCCGCCCACCGGTGCGCCGTCGCGGCTGCGGCACGCACCGGGTTGCCATTGATGCTCGACGAATCCATCTATGGGCTTCGCGACATCGAGCGCGCCGTTAACGAGAACGCGTGCACGTATCTCAAGGTGAAGCTGATGAAGTTCGTGAGCCTCGATGCGCTCGTTGCCGCCATCGAGCGCATTCACGCCCTGGGCAAGCGAGCCGTGCTGGGCAACGGTGTCGCGTGCGATGTTTCCTGCTGGATGGAGGCGTGCGTCGCCGCGCGCTACATCGACAATGCCGGCGAGATGAATGGTTTCCTGAAAGCCCGGCGGATGCTGCTGGCGCCCCCACTTCGGTTCGAGCAGGGAGACATCGTGCTCGAGCCGGGCGTTGCGCCGACCCTCGATCCCGCGGGGATCAAAGCCTACAAGCGCGATGGCGTCGAGCATCGCCAGGAGCTTCATCAATGCGTGTGCGCACCCTTGTCACCGGCGTAATCGGCGCGGATACGCATATCGTCGGCAACCGCATTCTGGGCATGGCGCTCGAGGAGGCGGGATACCGGGTGATAGCGCTCGGCGCGCTCACCCCCGCCGCAGACTTCGTCAAAGCCGCCATCGAAACCGCCGCCGACGCGATCCTGGTGTCGTCGCTTTATGGCCAGGGCGAGCTCGATTGCCGCGGCTTTCGCGATCTGTGCGTGGAGGCGGGGCTCGACGACATACTGCTCTATGTCGGCGGCAACCTGGTGGTCGGCAAGCAACCGTGGCCCGAGGTGGAGCGCCGATTCCTGGAGATGGGGTTCGACCGCGCCTTTCCACCGGGAACGCGGGTCGAGGATGCGCTCGCGGCCCTGGCGGCGGATTTCGCGGGCCGCGCCGTCTAGCCGTGAGTCTCGCGTTGCTCATCGATTTCGGCAGCACCTACACCAAGCTGCGCGCGCTCGACCTCGAGGCGTGCACGGTGGCGGCCACGGCGCAGGCGCCGTCCACCGTGACCACGGATGTCAATGTCGGCCTCGATGCCGCGTTGTCGCTGCTAGCACGCGAGCTGGGAGGATTGCCGCATTTCAGGCACCGGCTCGCCTCCAGCAGCGCTGCCGGTGGCCTGCGCATGGTGACGGTCGGCCTCGTGCGCGAATTGACGGCCGAGGCGGCACGCCAGGCCGCGCTCGGGGCAGGGGCCAGGCTGGTCGGAAGCTTCGCGTATCGGCTGATCGCCGCGGATGTCGCGCACATCGCCGAGCTGTCACCCGATATCCTGCTGTTGTGCGGCGGCACCGATGGCGGCAACAGTGAAGTCATCCTGCGCAATGCGCGCGCGCTCGCCGAGAGCGCGTTGTCTTGCCCGATCGTGGTCGCGGGCAACCGCGAGGCCACCGACGAAGCCACGGCGGCGCTGAACGCCGCCGGCAAGATGGCGCTGCCGACCGCGAATGTGATGCCGGCACTCGACCGCCTCGATATCGAGCCGGCGCGCGCGGCCATTCGCGATATTTTCATGCGGCGCATCGTGGCGGCGAAAGGGATCGATCGCGCCAGCGCACGGTTGGACCACGTGCTGATGCCAACACCCGCGGCGGTGCTCGAAGGCGCCCGCCTGCTGGCCGATGGTCTGCCGTCGCGGCGGGGGCACGGTCCGCTGGCGGTGGTCGATCCGGGCGGTGCGACGACCGATGTGCATTCCATCGGCGTCGGTGAACCCTCCGAGGCGGGCGTAATCAAATACGGATTGCCCGAGCCTTATGCCAAGCGCACCGTCGAAGGCGACCTCGGCATGCGCTACAACGCGGCGACGATGGTGAGCGCGGTGGGGCTCGACGCCATCGCGGCCGACGCGGGCCTCACTGCCGCTGCGGCGCAAGCCGAGCTCGATCGAGTGGTGTCCGACGTCGAGGCTTTGCCGGGGCGCGAAACGCAATTTCGTTTCGACGAAGCGCTGGTGCGCGCGGCGATCAAGGTGGCCATGACGCGCCATGCCGGCACGCGGGAGACGGTGTACACCACGCAAGGGCCGGTACAGGTGCAGCGCGGAAAGGATCTCACCGGGGTCGGCCTGGTGATCGGCACCGGTGGCGCCATCGTCCACGCGCGGGATCCGGCTGCCATACTCGAGGTACTGCTTGCGAGCGCGACGGAGCCGGGCTCTCTGCGGCCCCGTGCCCCGAAGCTTGCAGTGGACGCGCATTATCTACTGTACGCGGCAGGTCTTTTGGCGCAGGTCGAGCCGGTGGCCGCATTCGATCTCGCCAGCGGCAACCTGCAATTCGTGGGAAACGAGGCAACGTCATGAACGATATCGTCAACGCGCGGATTGCCGCGCCGACGCTCACCGAAACCGCCATTCCCATTGAGATCTTTCACCAGATGCGCACGGCGAATCTCACTCGCTGGCAGACCGGAGCACAGGTTGATTTCGACGAGTCCGTCGCATGGCAGCGCGCATTGCCACCCCACAAACAGCTCGCCGTCGCGATGCGCAGGGCGCACGCGGAGCGACGCTGCCTCACGCAACCGCGGGGTGGGTTCGCGACACTCGCGATGCAAAAGGCGCTAATGATCGCGCTCGATCGGGAAGGGCTCGCCGATATCGTGCCCACAACCACCGACAGCTATACCCGCAACGAGCAATTCGCGGCGGCGCAGAATGGCGTGAACGAATCGGAGCGGCTGGAGCGCTCGCTCCTGAACGGCTTTCCGATCGTGAATTACGGTCTCGCGGCCGGACGCGAGTTGATCGAGGCTATCGATAAGCCGGCCATCCTGCTCACGGGCACCGCCATGCCCAAGCTCACTGCGGAGATCGGGTTTGCCGCGGGGTACACCGGCTACCTCGGCTCGGGTATCGCGTATACGACCTCCTATATCAAGGAGCTCTCCATCGAGGAAGGTATTCGCAACTACCAATACCTCGATCGACTCGCGGCGCTCTATGCCGAGCACGGGGTGGAGCTGCATCGGCGGCAGCCGGGATTCCTGACCGGCACCAACATTCCCCCGTGCATCGCGATTGCGATCGGTGTCCTCGATTGTCTCCTCGCAGCGGCGCAGGGTGTGCGGCACTACGGCCTCGAGCTCGCGCAGACGCTGCATCTGGTGCAGGATGCGGCCGCGATCGCCGCGTGCGAAACCCTCGCCCAGGAATATCTCGCCCGGAAAGGCTATCGCGACGTGTTCACGCCGGTGACCTCGCTCCATTGGATGGGTGCCTGGCCGCAAGACGAGGCGCAGGCGGCAACCCTTGTGAGCTACGGCGGAACGCTGGCGGCGATCGGCGGCGCGGTCAGCGTGACCACCAAGACTACCCACGAAGCGCACGGCATTCCCACCCCGCTCGCGAATGCAGAGGGGCTGCGCATGACGCGGATGGCGATTTATCTGGCGCGCGACATCCGGCTCGACGGCCTGCCCGAATACGAGCGGGAAAAGGATTTGATCGCGCGCGAGGTGCGCGCCATCGTGGACAAGGTGCTCGAGATGGGCGATGGCGATGCGGCCGTCGGCACGGTCCGGGCGTTCGCGGCCGGAGTCCTCGATGTGCCGTGGTCACCCAACCGGCACGTGAAAAGCCGCGTGATGCCGGCGCGCGATGCGCACGGCTACCTGCGTATTTTCGATCCCGGCGCCTTGCCTCTGCCTAAAGACATTCTCGACGTTCACACCGACGGATTGCGCGCGCGCGCCGCGGCGCAGGGCGTGCCCTACGATCGCGATCTCGCCATCCGCAGCGTCTACGAGCTCTCCGAGCCGCTCGCGAAGCTCATGCCCAACTGACGCCGCGCGCGCCACGATCGAGCCGGTGAACCAGCCGATTGCCGGTTACCACCGCGACGACGAGCAGCATTGGGTCGCGGAGCTTGCATGCGGACATTTCCGGCACGTTCGCCATGACCCGCCGTGGACGAATCGCCCCTGGGTCACGACCCCCGAAGGTCGCGACCGCACGCTCGGCACGTTGCTCGATTGCAAAAAGTGCGACGCCGGCGCGCCGCCCGATCAGTTGGCCGCGAAGCAGTAGAGATAGCCGGCGCTTCCGGTTTGTGCCAGCAACGCGTCGCTGCAACCGTTCGACTTATGCGACGAATTCCACGATGCACCTGCCGGCGGAGGACTATTTCCCATGCGGTCATGGTGACCGAGCATGGCGCTGCCCTCGCCACTTTTCGTCCAATTGCCGCACGTCATGTCCTCGACGCCGCTGAACGCCGCGCCGTCCGGCTGCGAGCCCGTCAGGATGTCGTGGCGGTTCGGTGTGTCGCCGCGGCCGTTCACGACGTCGCCCTTTTCGGTCACGGCCGTCTGCTTGTTCAGGTTGTTCGTCCCATGCAATTCGGCAACGCTGTTCGCAATGACCACGCCTTTCGCATTGCGCCACGGGCCCTGGCCGATGCGCTCGCGAGCGTTGACCGGGCCCGCGCCTTGCGTGCTGAGATACGCGTGCCAGGTGTGACTGCCCGCGCCGGCAGCCGCGGCCAGCGTTTGGCAATGCTTGTCGGCGCCCGCGAGCCCGCCGAAATCCGCGCCTTTGCCGGAGCCGGTGCTGGTCACGAAGAACGTCGTGCCGGACGACGATGTCTGCATCGGGCCGGACGACGACATCGGCGCCATGCCGGTGCAGCCGGCCACGACAAGTGCAACGGATGCAGCCACGCCACGGTTAAGTCGGATCATTGCGATTCTCCTTGGTTGGTCCACGCGATACGGGCCATCAGCCCTCCGGCTTTGGTAAGCATGAATCGGCAAGCCATTATTCCGTGCGCGCATGGAAGTGCCTAAATCGGGACACGTCGCGGCGCGCCGCCAGTCTGGCACGCGCAAAACGCGGTGCAATCTAATTTCAACTCGGCCTTCGTACAACGGGCGGTCCCGCCGACCTGGCGTTGGCAACCTCGTAGAGCAAGCGCCTTGGGTCGAACCCGCGTAGCCGCCGGGACGCATGGGATTTTGATCCTGTAACACCCTCGCACCGCCCAAAATTCACCTCGTCAAGGAAGCTCAACCCTAAACCGGACATTGCTCATGCTACTAACATGTTAGTACAAGCAGTTGACTACTCACGATCAGCTGATCATACTCATCGCATGAGTAAGCGCCTTCAGGTCCTGATCCAGGACAAAGAGCTGACCGAAATCCAGCAGTCGGCGCGCCGGCAACAGATGACGACGGCGGAGTGGGTGCGACAAGCTCTGCGGGCGGCGAGACGCGCTGAGCCGCGCGTGACAACCCGCAAGAAGCTGGCGGTCGTGCGCGCGGCGACTCGCCACGCCTTCCCGGCACCAGATGTTGACCAGATGCTCGACGAAATCGAGCGCGGTTATCTAGGCGATTCGTCACGTTGATCTTCATCGACTCGAACATTCCGATGTATCTTGTAGGGGCGGCGCACTCCAACAAGGCGGGCGCCAAAGAGCTGCTGGAAGCTGCGATTGCCGCGAGCGAGCGCCTGGTCACCAGCGCCGAGGTGCTGCAGGAAATCCTGCATCGATACGTTGCAATCGACAGGCGCGACGCCATTCAACCAGCGTTCGATGCCTTGCTCGGGGTTGTCGATGAAGTAATCGCGATCGAATTGGCGGACGTCGTGCGCGCTCGGGAATTCGTCGTGGGGATGTTCGAATTGTCCGCACGGGATGCCTTGCACGCTGCGGTCATGGCGCGCGAGAACATCGATCGAATCATGACGTTTGACACCGCATTCGATCGAATCCCCGGCATGAGTCGCTACCGCGCCTGACCCCGCACTAAAGCCGTCGATCCGCGATGCCACCTCGCTATCGGACAGAAGGGGTAAGGCGGCGTGGCCGCGCGTCGACGACAAGAGCGCAGGTGGTCGGATTGTCGGGCCGCGGGGACCTGACGCCGCTGTGCTCGGGATGGAGTAGTGAATAGGATCGTCAACCTGCTTGGAGATAAGCGATACCAAGCTCGGTGGCAATTTCCCGCAATCGTTTGTCCGCGGTCCACAGGAGGGAGCCACCGATTGCCGCTGCCGCAAGCAAATGCGTGTCGACGTAGCCGATGCCGCGTCCCATCAGTTTGTGTCTGTCGATGAAATAGAGCACCTCATCGTCAGTGGCCATCGCCAGCCGGGGCAAAGCCTGTAACAAATCGATCACTCGCGCGCGCGATTTCAGGTTACCGCAGGCAAGTTCTCCGATCACGAACGCGTGGACGGCAGATTGTCCGGACTCCAGGACCCGAACGACCAACGGATCGCTTCGGCGCAGGTGATCTACCCACACCGACGTGTCCAACAGAATCATCAGCGCTTGGCCTTGGTGCGGCGCCGTGACGGCAACCTGAGCGCGCCCTCGGTGCCACCCAAGCGGGCCAACCTGCGGGCACTTTCGCGCTGGATCAAGGCAGCCAGCGCCTCGCGCAACAAGGCCGAGCGCTCGCGCAAGCCGCTCAAGCGCTGGGCCCGCTCGAGCAACGCATCATCCAGATTTACGGTCGTCCGCATGGTCATCCTCCCGAAGCACATGGATGTTAATGATAGCATCATGTGATGATATATTTGATGCCGAATTTTGATGCCGAATTGGAGCGATGCGCCGCTAACAGAACGCGTCCTGTAACTTGAACGTCAGAACTTATCAAGGCGACCTTGGCCGGTCAGCGCGGCATTGATCGTCGGGTTCAGAGCGCTGATCGGACGTACCGGCGGAGCTCTGCGAGCCGCTCGCGAAGCTCATGCTCAACTGACGCCGCGCGCGGCATCCAGCGCCCGCGGGTGCGAGCGCGCAGGAAGTTGGGGTAAGGTTTCAGTCCTTCGGGTAGCCGCCGCCAACAGTGGGCGCCGCCGGCGTTGGTGGCTCGCCCGAAGAGCCACTCGACTTGTCGGCGCGCGGCGGCACTGATGTCGGGCGCGCGGGTGCCGCAGGTCTTGGCGCTGCGGTCTTGGGATACCCAGCCTCGTCCAGCAGGGCCTGCCAGCGCGTTTCATTGAAGCCCTTGGCGAGGAGCTTGTCGCCGACCTGGAGCACGGGCGCAGTCATCTCGCCGGTCAACGCCTTCAGGCGCTCGGCGCCTTTGGGGTCTTCGACGTTGACCACGTTGAAGGGCACGCCGCGGTCTTTGAGCGTAGCTTCCGCCGTCTGGCAGATCTCGCCGCAGGCAAAGGTGTAGAGCGTGACCGGAAAGTTTTCCGACGCAAGGCGTGTCGCGAGCGTTACCGCATCGATTTCGATGACGTTGGTTCCGAGGCGCTTGGTCTCGACGTTCCTGGCGGTGTCCGGTGGTGGTCGGTCGCTGTACACGGTGCGCCCGTCCGGGCCGACATACCGATAAACCGCCGGCTGGGCGAGCGGCCCGGCCACAATCATGGCGGCGACGAGCCCGCAGGCTAGCGCGTATCGCTTGGCGGCGCGTGCCACAAGCTCCTCCTACGGCGGGGTGACCATTCCATTATGACGCAACAGCGCATCGATCCGCGGTGGCCGTCCGCGGAACGCAACAAATGACTCGATCGCCGTTCGGCTTCCACTGCGGCTCAAGACCTCGTCACGAAACCGCGCTCCGGCCGAGGAAGCGCAAGCCAAGTTCGGC
>JANXZT010000318.1 GCA_025355395.1 Betaproteobacteria bacterium | reverse complement strand
CGTTCGCAGGGATGACGATGGCGCGCGGTCACGGTCGCAGGGATGACGGTGAATGTGGTGCCTTTCGTGGCGATGACGATGGTGCGTGGTTACGTTCGCAGGGATGACGGTGAGTACGGTGCCTTTCGTGGCGATGACGATGGTGCGCGGTCACATTCGCACGTATGACGGTGAATGCGGTGCCTTTCGCGGCGATGACGGTTGATTGTTGTTGCTGATTTACGAACAGTTTTGTAAGGCGACTCGATGAGGCTGTGCGGCTTCGAGGTTGGGCTTGATCATCCGCTTTTCCTCATTGCCGGACCGTGCGTGGTCGAATCAGCGCAACTCCAGCTCGACGTTGCCGGCGCGCTGAAGCAAACGTGCGCGGCACTCGGTGTGCCATTCATTTTCAAGTCGTCGTACGACAAGGCCAACCGCAGCTCGGACGCCTCGTTCCGCGGGCCCGGCATGGATGAAGGCCTGCGCATCCTGGCGGAGGTGAAGCGGCAGATCGGCGTCCCGGTGCTGACTGATGTGCATACGGAGGCCGAGATTCCCACCGTCGCCGCGGTGGTCGACGTGTTGCAAACGCCCGCGTTCCTGTGCCGCCAGACCGATTTCATCCATGCAGTCGCGAGTGCGGGCAAGCCGGTAAACATCAAGAAGGGCCAATTCCTTGCTCCCGAAGACATGCAGCAGGTAGTTCTCAAGGCGCGTGGAGCGAGCGGTACGGACAACATACTTGTGTGCGAGCGCGGCGCCTCCTTCGGCTATCACAATCTGGTTTCAGACATGCGCTCGCTCGCAATCATGCGATCGACCGGGTGTCCAGTGGTGTTCGATGCCACGCACTCGGTGCAGTTGCCAGGCGGAAAGGGCACGGCCAGCGGCGGGCAGCGTGAGTTCGTCCCCGTGTTGGCGCGCGCAGCCGTCGCTGCAGGCGTGGCGGGCGTTTTCATGGAAACGCACCCGGATCCGGCGAAGGCCTTGTCGGACGGGCCTAATGCCTGGCCTTTGGCGCGGATGCGCGAGTTACTCGAAGCACTGGTCGAGCTCGATGCCGTGACCAAGCGTCATGGCTTTGCCGAACACGAATTCATGGCGGTGCGCTGAGTTTTCTCGGCATCAACAGGAGCGGTTGAATGGTTACGCATCTCGTGTTGTTCAAGCTTAAAGCCGGCATCGCGCGCGACGATCCGCGCGTTGTCACCGCAATCGCCTCGCTGACCGCAGTGCGCGGCATCATCGGCGGCATCGAGCGCTGGGAGCATGGCTGGAACATCACCGATCGTCCGATTGCGTATGATTTTGCCCTCGACGCGACGTTTTCCACCCGCGAAGCGCTCGCGGCTTACGGGCCTCATCCCGCGCACCAGGCGGCGGTCTCGCAATTGCGCGAGGCGATGGACTGGGTGCTCTGCGATTTCGAGCCAGGTGTCCTCGAAGCCGGCCGGAACTGAATACGGACAACCACTCATGAGCGCCATCGTCGACGTCATCGCCCGCGAAATCCTCGATTCCCGCGGCAACCCCACCGTCGAAGCCGACGTCGTGCTGGAGTCGGGTGTTTCGGGGCGCGCGGCCGTGCCATCAGGCGCCTCCACCGGATCGAAGGAAGCGATCGAGTTGCGCGATGGCGATGCCACCCGCTACTTTGGCAAGGGTGTGATGAAGGCGATCGAGAACGTGAACACGGAGATATGCGAGGCAATCATCGGTCTCGATGCTTCCGAGCAGGCCTTCATCGACAAGACGATGATCGATCTCGACGGCACCGAGAACAAGGGTCGGCTCGGCGCCAATGCGATCCTCGCTGTTTCGTGCGCAGTGGCAAAGGCGGCAGCCGATGAATCCTCACTGCCCCTCTACCGATATCTTGGCGGCATCGGTGAGATGCAGCTTCCGGTGCCCATGATGAACGTGATCAACGGGGGCGCGCATGCCAACAACAAGATCGACCTGCAGGAGTTCATGCTGGTGCCCATCGGCGCCCCCACATTCCGGGAAGCATTGCGCTATGGCGCCGAGGTGTTTCATACGCTGAAGAAGATCATCGACAGCCGGGGGATGCCGACGACCGTCGGCGACGAAGGCGGCTTCGCGCCTGACCTCGCGTCCAACGAAGCCGCCCTGCAACTGCTGGTCGAGGCGATCGACAAGGCCGGATATGTACCCGGTACCGACATCGCGCTGGCGCTTGACTGTGCCGCGAGCGAATTTTCGCGCGACGGAAAATACCAGCTCGAGTCGGAAGGCTTGTCGCTTTCTTCCGAACAGTTCACCGACGTCCTCGCGACCTGGTGCGACAAATATCCGATCATCAGCATCGAGGACGGAATGTCGGAGCATGATTGGGAGGGCTGGAAGCATCTCACCGAGCGCCTCGGCCACAAGGTCCAGCTCGTCGGTGACGATCTTTTCGTGACCAACACGAAGATATTGAAGCAGGGCATCGCCAAGGGGGTGGCCAATTCCATCCTGATCAAGATCAACCAGATCGGCACCTTGAGCGAGACGTTCGCCGCCATCACGATGGCGCATCGGGCCGCCTACACCGCGGTGGTCTCGCACCGCTCCGGCGAAACCGAAGACAGCCTGATCGCGGACATCGCAGTGGGTACCAATGCCGGCCAGATCAAGACCGGATCGCTGTCCCGCTCCGA
>JANXZT010000315.1 GCA_025355395.1 Betaproteobacteria bacterium | reverse complement strand
ACGCCGCGCTCTCCGGCGGCAGCAACCTCGCCACCGCTCTGTCCTTGAATGCCTGTCCGTATCGAGCCAATGTCTTCCTTCATCGCCGCCCCCGGGGTTGCTGTTCTATCGGGGCGACAACTATTCTGACGCGGGGGGGTTCTGCGCTTAGCCGAGTGGCCGCGCTGCGCCGGGCGATGCTGCGCCGTGATTCCGCGACCGTTTGCCATCGATGTGCCCAAGGCTGAGCTCGACGACCTGAATCGTCATCTCGAATCCACGCGTTGGCTCGAACTAAGCGCTGGCGTCGGCCTGCTCCTGCGCGGTTCGCCATACGCCCGCATGAGCGACTGCTTCGTGGTGACCAATTCAGGGCGATGAATGCGATGAACCGCCATTCAAGCAGCGCACGCAATTTTGCCCAAAGCAGTCGTTCGAACGCACCTGTCGAGAGCAGACACCCCTCGGGGCGATCCGGGTGGGCCAGCGGCTGTTTCTGCCTGCGTACTTCGCCGGCATTGACTGCGTCTGTCAGGCACTGAATGCTCCACTGTGCCCTTAGGCTTCCATCCTCTCTAAGGAAAAATCGCGTGACTTCATGCTGCTGACGCTTTCGACGCGCGCGAGCACTACACCAAGTACGAATACCTCATCCCGATGCGCGACGGGGTGAAGCTCTTTACGTCGATGCCCAAGGACACGTCGACGCCATACCCGTTCATGATTGTGCGGACGCCGTTTGGCGTCGGCCCCTACGGTTCCGATAAGCGCCGGACGATATGGGACGAAAAATGCGCCAATTTACCTGGGAAGTAGAACGTCGATGAGACGGTATTGGACTTTCTTGGAACATGTGAGACAAGGTCGTTGGTCCGCCGACAGGAATCGAAGGGTGGGCCGCGCGCCGCACCGCTGCTGGTGTTTCAGGTCTTGGCGCCTTGCGGTTGCCCCCAAAGTTGCCCCCACCGTTTTCGCCTTCCGGTTTGCCGGCTGCCGGCTGCCGGTTGAAAGAATATATCCAAACGGATATGATCTGGCATGAAGTCGATACGCTTCCTGGGCGACTCGCTCAAGCGGCTGCGAGAGTTCCCGGACGATGCGCGCCAAGACGCTGGCTACCAGCTCGACAAGGTGCAGCGCGGTGAACAACCGGACGACTTCAAGCCCATGCCGTCGATCGGCCAGGGCGTCGAAGAGATTCGAATCTGGGACGAGGCCGGTACGTTCCGGGTGATCTACACGGCGCGCATCGGCGACACCGTTTCCGTGCTGCATGCGTTCCAGAAGAAGACGCAAACGACAAGCAAGCGCGACATCGAGTTGGCGCGAGCGAGGTGGTCGCAGTTGAAGAAGGAGCGGTGAATGAAAACTTCCAAAGCACCGGCTGACAAGTCGGAGAGCTATGCGAGCGTGTGGGATGCCATTGTCGACACGCCCGAGCAAGCCGCCAACCTGCGCGCGCGCGCCGAGCTGATGCGGCAGATCGCGGCCATCGTGAAAGAGAGCGGCTGGACGCAAGCCGAAGCGGCGGGTCAGTGCGGCGTGACGCAACCTCGTATGAACGATTTGCTGCGGGGCCGCGTTTCGCGTTTCTCGATCGATGCGTTGGTCAACATCGCTACCGCGATTGGCCGGACGGTGCACTTCGACTTGCAAGCTGCCTGACCGCCTGGACCGCGTCGCGGATGTCACGCGGTTGGATCTCGGCCAACGGTCGTGATCCGAGCGAGGGGAAGACATCGTTCTCGAGAGACGCCGTGATCATCGCCAGGGTTCCGGGCTTCCACGCCTTCGATCGGTGCGCGAGCCAGGCCCGCGCGGCGCGCTCCAGCATGCTGAGCGCGGCCACCCGGGCGTTCTCTCTCTCGGCCTTTCGCTCCGCACTTGGATCCACGCCGGCGGCGAGTTGCTTACGCGCGTTGTCGCGGGCGTCGCGCGCTGCCTTCAGGCCAGTGTCCGGGAACGTGCCAAGACTCAGCCGCTTCTCCTTGCCCGCGTAGCGGTACTTCAGGCGCCACCACTTCCCGCCGCTCGGAACGATCTCGATGTAGAGGCCGCCGCCATCGAACATCCGCACAGGGCTGTCGGTCGGCTTTGCTTTGCGTATCGCAACGTCGGTCAGAGCCATTGGGGGCAACTCCAGAGGCCCCCCGCGTCAGAATAGTTGTCGCCTCCATAGAACAACCCAGGGGGTGGCGATGAAGGACGAACTTGGCTCGATACGGACAGGCATTCAAGGACAGAGCGGTGGCGAGGTTGTTGTCGCCGGAGAGCGCAGCGCTGG
>JANXZT010000271.1 GCA_025355395.1 Betaproteobacteria bacterium | reverse complement strand
CGACGCGGACGGCGCCGACGCTGCGAAACGCGTGTTGCGGCTCTCCGCACGGGAGCGCTTCGGTCTTGCCATGGGCCTTGCCTGCGTGGAAGGCGGGCCCGGTCGCGCCGTAGTCGTGGCAACCGTCGGCGAGCAGCACCTCAACTTCAACGGCACGTGCCACGGCGGCATGATCTTTACATTGGCCGATACGGCGTTCGGCCTCGCCTCCAATTCCCATGGAATGATCGCCGCGGGCATCGACGCGCACATCGCGTATCACGTCGCCGCGCGCGCCGGCGATGTACTGACCGCAACCGCATCGGAAATATCGCGCTCGCGCAAGCTCGCCGTCTATCGCGTGGAAATCCATCGCGCGGACGCGACGCTGATCGCGAGCTTCACCGGCACGGTCTATGTGACGACCGTTGCGAACGAGCCGCAAGCCGTCAAGGCGCGGTAGGCCCGCGCGCGGTCGCGGACGTGGAATACCTGGCTACCGCGGCACCGCGCCAACCGGCTATCGGTCCTTCGCCCGGAACGGTTGCGGCAACCTCGGCGCCTGCACGGATAACCGTCGTCAATATTTACCGAATTTTTCTCTTCGTCCTACACGATATTTGGACGACGGATGATCGCAGCCGATTGTTGAACCGCGGATAGTGATGAAGCTTGAATCCAACACGTCCGCTCGGCGGACGATTCGCTAACGTCACCTTCATGAGAGACTCCCATTGAAACGAAACTCACTCGTACTCCCGGCGAGCCTGCTTGTTCTGCATTCAGCTGCCGTCCTCGCACAACCGAACTCACGAACAACCGCGCCCCCCGCGAATCCTCAGGCTGCGCTTAAGCAGCCCAAGGCCGAACCGCAAATGCAAAAGGTGCTGGATGCCTTGGGATCCTTGGGGGGCAAGCCCATCGAAACGCTAACGCCGGAAGAGGCGCGCAAGCAGCCGACGCCAGCGGACGCCGTCAAAAAAGTGTTGCAGCAGGAGGGCAAAAAAACCGATCCGGAGCCGGTAGGTAACGTGAAGGACATGGCGATCCCCGGACCGGCCGGCGAGATTCCGATCCATATCTACACGCCGAAAGGCAAGGGACCGTTCCCGGTCATGGTCTATTACCACGGTGGTGGTTGGGTGATCGCGGACACCAAGACGTACGAGGGGTCGGTCAGAGCGCTGACCAACGGGGCCAACGCGATCATCGTAAGCGTCGACTACCACCGCGCGCCGGAGCACAAGTTTCCGGTACCCGCCGATGATGCATACGCCGCGTACATATGGGTGTTGCAGCACGCACAGGAATTCAACGGAGACCCGAGCCGGATAGCCGTCGGTGGCGAAAGCGCCGGCGGCAATCTCGCCACCGTGGTGTCGTTGATGGCCCGGGACAGGAAAGCCACGCTACCGGTGTATCAGCTGTTGGTCTATCCGATCACCAACAACGACTTCGAGACGCCGTCATATCGTGCCAATGCCGAGGCCAAGCCGCTCAACCGGGCCATGATGTCGTGGTTCTTCAAGCATTACGTGGCCAAGGATGAAGACGGAAACAATCCTTACGTTTCGCCATTGAAGGCAACCTCACTTCGCGGGCTGCCTCCTGCCACGGTGATCACCGATGAGATCGATCCGCTGATGTCGGAAGGCAAGGCCTATGCCGACCGATTGAAGCAGGATGGAGTCAAGGTGTCCTATAAGAACTACACCGGCGTGGCGCATGAATTCTTTGGCATGGGCGCGGTCGTGCCCAAGGCCAAAGAAGCCGAAGAGATGGCATTCAGTGACTTGAAGAAGGCGTTTGCCACCGGCCACTGAGGCGCACGTTGACAGCCGGGACTCAACCCGCGCGGGCGTACATCTCTCCGTGCGATGCGCGCGGGTCCGAAGGGTTCGTCGACGTTGGCCCGCGTGCGATTCCGATCAGGCGCTGAGCGGATTCGGCACAGATGCGCCACTCGCGCACTTCGTTGGGATTGGCCAGCGTATTGCGGGCCACCGTGCTGCGTGAAGTGTGCGAAAACAGGCTTGCCTAAGTGATGCGCAATGACGAAGCCCTGGTGCGGGCGCTCAGCCGCGTAGGCTCCTGGTTGAATGAATCGGGATACAACTTTGTGACGGTGACTCCGGCCACTCACGCTCGCGTGGTCGCGCGCGATGGTAAACGGGAAGCGTCGTCGCTACACGACATTTTCGGCTGGAGTCCGTGGTTCTGTCGGTCGCTTCCGCCGGGGCAGATGCAAACTCTGCTCGAAGAGGCGGGGCTTGTGGAATACGTGACGGGCTCATGCGCAGCAAAGTCCGCTTTTCTTCATTGGGCGGCTTGCTCTATGTGCATTCTGCATTTCCAACATCTGCTGCCGAAGCGGTCTTCTTTGGTCCCGACACATATCGCTTCGCGGCTCTAATCGCGAGGACCCTGGCACGGCAGGATCAGGCAAGGGTTCGGACCTGCTCGCCATGGTGCACGCGCAGCCGACGCTCGGATTTTCCTACCGCTCGCGCGGCTCGATGGCGGCGATCGGACATCGCAAAGGCGTGGCGGACATCTTCCGAATTCCGCTTTCGGGTCTGCCGGCGCGCTTGCTGTGGCGCGCGTACTACCTCGTGCAGATGCTCACCTTCGGGCGCAAGCTCAAATGTGGAGGACACGAGCTACGGGCCGGTTCATGTCACGCGTTCGCACGTACGGCGGCCGTACCCATGCCCGCCTCACAAGTTCGATCGCGATCTTCCTGCGCCAGGATGGGTACGCGATCGAAAACACCCTGGAGGCCGGAAGCCGGACCCGCGCGCAAGCCATGCCCATCGGCTGCGAGGCCCGATGGCGCCGTTTTCGGCGGGGATTAGAATGAAGATGGGAATGCCTCTCTCGAGGAGACGCGGATGACCCCGAACCACCCCTCGCAAGCGCCGGCCACGGAAATCGAGCGGCTCGTCGCCGAGCTCGATAAGGCCGAACTCTACGAACAGAGACTTCGACAGCTGATCGTGGACGTGAAGGATCAGCTCGCCGCCGGCAATCACGAAAAGGCGCTCTCGATGCTGAACGGAGCGCTCAATGAGATTGACAGCGCGACCGACGTCGTCGTGCCGAAAAAGTGAACGTGAGAATTCGCCGCATTACGTCCCGGGAGGGATGCCCGGTTGTTCGTACCGTGATTGGATGGTGATCAGACAGAGCCCCGCAGTGCCTCTTCCACGGGGATCAGGGCTGAAACGGGCTTCAGCGCGGCTTCGGAGCGCGGTCAACCAGGCGCCGCGAAATCGGTCCCGGCCGCAGTCCACGTTTCGCCGGCGCGTGAATCGGCATGCGACGTTGCGTTGAGCTCCTTCATCTTCGCGGCGCCAAGCCATCACTGGCAACCGCCACCCGTGAGCCGCAACCCGTGCGCCGTTCCTGCGGTCACATACGCGCAGCGAAGCGTGCGTGCCTGGCGTGGTCCATCAGGGTCATGAACTCGTCCTGCCGCATGCGGATCAATTGCTCGTGGTCGCCCGCCTCGAAATAGATCTCCGGTTGATCGGCGAGGCATTTGTCGACAACCGTCGTCATTCCATAGGCCAGACCGACCGGCGGAACGGCTCCCGGTTCGCAATCCCCGAACAGCGTGGACAATTCGTTTTCCGTCGCCAGCCGAAGTTTCCGGTTCAGTTCCCTGCTCAGCCTCCCGAGCATGATGCGGCAAGTCGAAGGGAGGACCGCCATCACGAAGCCTTCGTCATCTTCGAGGACAACCGACTTCGCCAGGCGATCACCTGGAACATGCGCCAGTTCTGCGGTTTCCATGCTGTTGTGCGAATGCGCGTGCGTAACGACGTCATACTCGACCCCGTGTTGCACCATGTAGTTCTCGACTCGATACGCGATTGCCATGGTGATTCTCCTCGATCCTGTGCTTGGCCGCGGGGATTGATGTTTTCTTTCCGTGGCCGCGTCAAGCGAAACCGAACGGCCCGTCGCTCCCCATCACCAACCCGGACTGATCCGTCCTGGTCTGGACGTTTATTCTATCCCCGATGGCGGCCTCTGGCGCAAGCGCAAGGCCCTCTGGTGGCACGGTTCGCCATCGGAGACTGCAACGGAGGCGCTCAGCCTCGCTCGCCGGTGATGTAATGTTCGAGTTGCTGGATGATGAATTTCTGCTCGGAAATGATGTCTTTCACGAGATCCCCAATCGACACGAGACCAAGCAGCTTGCCGCCGTCCATGACGAGCAGGTGGCGCAGCCGGTTCTCCGTCATCAACGCCATGCATTCCTCGTTCGCGTGGTCGGGACGCACGTACAGCACCGACGATGTCATGATGTCGCGAACCGGCGTATCCTTGGACGACCGCCCCATAAGCACGATTTTTCGTGCGTAGTCGCGTTCGGTAACGATCCCGACGATCTTCTCGCCTTCCGTTATCACCAGCGCGCCGATGTTCTTCTCGGCCATCAGCTTGACGGCATCAAACACCGACGCCGTGGGCGCGAGCGTATAGACGGTCTGGTCAAGTTTCGATTTGAGAATCTGTGCGACAGGTTTCATCGGTGACCCCCCGGAAGCCCGGAAACGACAATCCTATATCGCGGTCGTTCGGCCCGCCACTGCAATCCATTGACGAAGGCATCGCCCGACATCGCTCGACGCCATCGGTCGCCACGCTCGGAGTGAACTGCCCCGACGCCTCCTCTTGATATCGCTTCCTGTCGGGCGTAGCACCCATTTCAAACTCCAAAGCGTGACAAGGGAGACTCGCCGGTCACTTGCCACTGAAGGGAGTCGGATCATGTGTTATGCGGAAATCGATCCCAATGCGCACCGACTCGCCAGGCCAGACGAGTACGGTGTCCTTCCAACCCAGACCGGTCGCGAGCCGGCCGCGCGCGTCGACCGTCAGTGACGCAAGCTGGTCTGGACTCGTCTGCCGTTCCAGCACGCGGAAGTGAAAACCGTGCAAATGCCGACGCCAGGGCACGGCGTGGTGCCGATTACCTCGACGCTCGGAATCGGCACAATTGGCTGCGTCTGCGCGAGAGCGCACGCGCGGCCACCGCCATCAGCGCGAGCGCCGCCCACTGGCGGTCAGCGAATCGCCACGCCCCACGGCAACTCGCCGACGGGGATATCACCGATCTTCCTGTACGTGGCGGTGTCGACGACGGCCACGGTGTTTGACCGGCCGCAGGCGACGTAGAGTTTGCGGCCGTCGGGCGTCAGCGCCATGTTCCACGGACGTCGTCCGACGGCGACCTTGGCGATGATGGTGTTGGTCGCGGTATCGATCACCTGTACCGCTCCCTCGCCACCGGAGGAAACGAACACGTGCTTGCCGTCGGGATGGACGACGACACCGTTCGAGCGGCTGCCGGCCTTTATTTTCGCGATGACCTCATGTTTGCCGACATCGATCACGCTGATCGTGTCGGCGTTTTCCGCGGCTACGTATGCGCGCGTCCCGTCAGGCAGAAAGCCGATGCCGCGCGGGCGGTCGCCAACCTTCACCGATTTGATCACTTCGCCTTTCGCAACGTCGACGATATCGACGCTGTCGGCCTCCTCGGCGCTGACGTACAGCCACTTCCCGTCCGGGCTCCACACCGCGTGCTCGGGGTTCTTGCCGCGCATCTTGACGCTGCGTACAACCTTCAGTGCTGCGGTATCCACGATCAGCACTTGGTCGTTTTCCTCGATGGCCGCCGCGATCCACTTGCCGTCGGCGGAAACGTAAATGGCCTCCGGCGAATCGCCGAGCGGCACGCGCGCGATCTCGGCCATCCGGGCCGTATCGACGATCAGAAGCGCGCCGGCCGTCTGGTCGGAGAGGTATAGCCGCGCGCCGTCGGGCGACACGGCAATCCCACGCGGCTTCTGGCCGAGCTTCGACGTCACCGTCACCTTGTCGATGGCTGTGTCGATTACCGAAACGCTCGCCGAGCCTTCGTTTGACGCGTAAGCGAAGGGTGCGGCGGTCGCGCAAAGCGCCGTAGCACCGAATGCAATCGCCGCAATGATTTGATGGAGATACATGCTCTTGATGTTAGCGGGCAACGGAGTAGTTTCGCCGACGGTGTGCTTTGCCTTGCCCACGCTCTCATTTATCCTACACGACTTCCCCGTGCGCCATCGACCATGACGATCAATGACGAGCTCACAATGCGCCCGCGGTCTCGTTTCCGCGTTCGCCGGTTGTACTGCGCCGCCGTGCGGTCGAAGGCGGCCGGAGTGGTCGTAGGCCGCGCAGGGCCTTTCCTCGCGCAGCTAACCGCGCCGGCGGCGACCCGCAACCTCCTGATGGGAGTCAGCGTCAATGGCAGTTTTTGACCCTGGCACACGCTACACGCGCACCGCGATCGTTCTCCACTGGCTGATCGCCTTGGCCGTGATCGGCCAGTTCGCGTGGGGATGGTGGATGCAGGAAATCCCGAAACAACCGCCCGGCATGCGCGCCGACGCGTTCAATCTGCACAAGTCAATCGGGCTGACGATCCTCGCGCTGATGGTGGTCCGGATCCTCTGGCGCGCGGGACACCGCCCTCCGGCACTTCTTCCGATGCCCCGATGGCAGTCGATGCTGGCGAACGCCGTCCACGTCGGGCTTTACGTGATCCTCGTCGTCCATCCGCTCGCCGGCTATCTCGGGTCGGTGTGGAGCGGCTATCCCGTGAAGTACTTCGGCATGACGCTGCCGGTTTGGGGCAGCAAAGAGCCGGCGCTCAAGGATCTGATGAGCGCCGCACACTTATGGACGAGCTGGATACTCGTCGCCGCCGTGCTGGTGCACATCACCGGCGCCCTCAAGCATGCGCTTGTGAATCGCGACGGGCTGCTGGCGCGAATGGGAGTCGGACGCGTCCGGAACGCGTAGCTGCGGCGGTGCCGGATCGCGGCCGACACGCGGGCAATCATTAACGTCGACGGTTCAAGGAGGCCGAGCTTGCAGGAGTTCCGCGACCTCGTCGTACCTGCCCTCGCGCGCCATGTCCAGCGCCGTTTTGCCACGGTTATCCCGCAGATCGGCGCGGGCGCCAGCGTCGAGCAGGACCTTCACCGTCGCTGTTTTGCCGAAACCGGCGGCCCACATCAAGGCGGTCAAGTCATTGCTGTAGATGGCGTTCGGATCGACGCCCTTGGCGAGCAGCAGCATGACGGTTTCGGTTTGGCCTTCGCCGGCCGCGTAGGTCACCGCGTTTTTTTTCAGGCGGTCCGTGGCATTGATGTCGGCGCCTCTCGCGAGCAG
>JANXZT010000266.1 GCA_025355395.1 Betaproteobacteria bacterium | reverse complement strand
CGTAGGTCATTGCGGGATCCGGGCCCAAAAGGTTGATTTTAGCAAACCCTCCCCCACTCTTCCGGGAAGGCTGTCCTTTCGGCTCCATGCTTTGGCGCTTGCGCCGCGATGGGGCTTCAGCTACCGTATTTTCGATCCGCGCTCTTTGGCGATGCAAGACCGCCGGCAGCAGGGACGTTTGTCCGACACTTTCCACGAGGGACTCCATGAGCGATCAAATCAAACACGTTTCGGATGCCACGTTCGAGCAGGACGTCCTGCAATCGAGTACACCGGTGCTGGTCGACTACTGGGCCGAGTGGTGTGGCCCCTGCAAGATGATCGCGCCGGTGCTCGAAGACCTGGCGCGGACCCACGCGGGGCGGCTCACCATCGCCAAGCTCGACATCGACGCCAACCCGGAAACAACCGGAAAATTCGGAATCCGGGGCATTCCGACCCTCATCCTGTTCAAGGACGGGAAGGTGCACGCCCAAAAGGTCGGTGCCCTCTCGAAATCACAGCTTACGGCCTTTGTTGACAGCAACCTCTGAACCCGATACGCTGACCTCGTGCTTGCGGCGCCCCCCTCGGATCAAGGGGCCGGCCCCGTAGCGACACCCACGGCGCCGCCCGAGATTTCCCGGGCCGTCTTCCCGGCGCCAAGTTCCCATACTGTTCAGCGCGGCTCCAACGCCGCTCCCGCCTTTCCGCACGCTTCCGCGTCCCGCCAACCATGCATCTGTCCGAACTGAAATCCAAGCCCGTCACCGAGCTGGTCGAGATCGCCAACGCGAGCGAGCTCGAAGGCGCCAACCGGATGCGCAAGCACGACCTCATCTTCGCCATGCTGAAGCAGCAGGCGAAGAAGGGCGAGAGCATCTTTGGCGACGGCACCCTCGAAGTACTGCCCGACGGCTTTGGCTTCCTGCGCTCCCCGGATACGAGCTATCTCGCCGGCACCGACGACATCTACATCTCGCCGTCGCAGATCCGCCGCTTCAACCTGCACACGGGCGACACGATCGAAGGCGAGATTCGCACGCCCAAGGATGGCGAACGCTACTTTGCCCTCGTCAAGGTCGACAAGGTCAACGGCGAGCCGCCGGAGAATGCGAAGAGCAAGATCCTTTTCGAGAACCTGACACCGCTTTTTCCCGACGAGGCGCTGGTCCTCGAGCGGGACATCAAGGCCGAGGAGAACATCACCGGCCGCATCATCGACATCGTGGCGCCGATCGGCAAGGGCCAGCGTGGCCTGCTCGTCTCGTCGCCCAAGTCCGGCAAGACGGTGATGCTGCAGCACGTGGCGCATTCCATTGCCGCCAACCATCCCGATGTGGTGCTCATCGTGCTGCTTATCGACGAGCGGCCCGAGGAAGTGACCGAGATGCAGCGCTCGGTGCGCGGCGAAGTCGTCTCCTCCACGTTCGATGAGCCGGCGACGCGCCACGTTCAGGTCGCCGAAATGGTGATCGAAAAGGCGAAGCGGCTGGTCGAGCACAAGAAGGACGTGGTGATATTGCTCGATTCGATCACCCGTCTCGCACGCGCGTACAACACGGTGGTGCCGGCCTCGGGCAAGGTACTCACCGGCGGTGTGGATGCCAATGCGTTGCAGCGGCCGAAACGATTCTTCGGCGCGGCGCGCAACATCGAGGAAGGCGGATCGCTCACCATCATCGCCACCGCGCTGATCGATACCGGATCGCGGATGGATGACGTGATCTACGAGGAATTCAAAGGCACGGGCAACATGGAAATCCATCTCGACCGCCGCATGGCCGAGAAGAGAATCTACCCGGCCATCAACGTCAATCGCTCCGGCACCCGGAAGGAAGAGCTTCTGCTCAAGCCGGACGTGCTGCAGAAAGTGTGGATACTGCGCAAGCTGCTCTACCCGATGGACGAGCTGGAAGCAATGGAGTTTCTGCTCGACAAGGTGAAACAGACCAAGAGCAATGCGGACTTCTTCGATTCGATGCGAAGAGGTTGAGGACTTCGGGAAGAAGTCCCGGTTTCGCGCGCTACGCGGTCGCATCCCCGGCCGCCGGGGCCCCTGCTCCGCGCTTCGCGTGCGGACTTCTTCGATTCGATGCGAAGAGGTTGAGGACTTCGGGAAGAAGTCCCGGTTTCGCGCGCTACGCGGTCGCATCCCCGCAAGAATTGCCCAATGGGCCGCCCCCTTGAATCTGCCCCGCGTTGGCCGCATTTGTTTACTCCGGCGCCTTCGGATTGCTGTAAGGCCCCGGGAATGGCATAATTTCCCTTTTGCCGCCCCCCGGCTGCGTCATGCACCGGGATGCGGTTTCCGGCCCGGGCGCATCCTCACGGGGTAACTCCCCCGATGCGTGGGCCGCGAAAGCGAGGACTTCATGAAAACCGATATTCACCCGAAGTACACCGAAATCCAGGTCACGTGCAGCTGCGGCAACACGTTCTCCACCCGCTCGACCGTCGGCAAGGCGCTGCACGTCGAAGTGTGCTCGGCCTGCCATCCGTTCTACACCGGCAAGCAGAAGGTGATGGATACCGCTGGCCGCGTGGAAAAATTCCGCCAACGCTACGCGTCGAAGTCCGGCACGCCGCCGGCCTGAAGCCGCCGATTCGCCGGCTGAGTGCGCTCGAAAAGGCAGCTTCGGCTGCCTTTTTCTTTCCGCCACCGCCGCAGTGATCAGACCATCCACTCGCATGTCCCGCCAGTTGCAGCCGAGCCCGTTTACCGCCGCTGCGGAGCCCGTTGCGGCGTTGAATCCCTCCGGGCGTTTCCGGGCGCTGAAACAATTCGGCCTGGTGCTGCTGTGCGCGGCATGGGTGGTGCTCGGTCTGGTTGGGCATGATCCCTGGAAGACCGAAGACGCGACCGCGTTCGGTGTCACGTGGGACATGATGCAGCGGGGCAACGTGCTCACGCCCTCCCTTGTCGGCGAGCCCTACGTCGATCGGCCACCTCTTGTTTACGCGCTGGCGGCCTTCTCCGGCGGTCTCTTCACGCCGTGGCTCGAGCCGCACGACGCAGCGCGGCTCTCGGTCGGTGCGTTGCTGGCCGCAACCCTCATCCTGCTGTCGCTGACGGCGCGCGAGCTGGCGGGACGCACGATGCGCTGGATGCCGGTGCTGATCTTCATCGGCTCGATCGGTCTCTGGGACCGCGCCCATCAGCTTTCGCCGGAATTGGGTCTTCTGACCGGCCTCGCTCTGGCGCAATACGGATGGGCACTTGCGGTCCGCCGCGCCGCGATCGGCGGAGTGGTGATCGGTCTCGGCGCGTCGCTTGCCTTCTTGTCGTACGGCTTCCTGGGTCCGGTGTGGATCGGCCTTGCAGCGATTCTCCTGCCGATTCTGTTTGCATCATGGCGCACGCGACGCTACCTTCTGACGATGCTGCCGGCCGGGGGGGTCGCCATCGCCGGCATGGCGGCGTGGCCG
>JANXZT010000260.1 GCA_025355395.1 Betaproteobacteria bacterium | reverse complement strand
ATGGCACGGTTCCCGAATCTGACGAACCGGCGTCACCGTTCTGGATCGGGAGGCTCTCTCATGAGGCCAGGAAGACGTGGAGAGTCGCGCCCCCTCTCACGTTCCCCCTGAATGCCTAAACACAAGTCGCCCAGGGTGCATATCCAGCGGCGGCATGATCACGCAGCGACCGAAGCTGTGTAGGTGGCATGGAGTTCCTGGTGAAGGCTGTCGAAGCGTTCCGAGAGAAGAGCAGCGCGGAAAAGCATGACGGTCTGACCGCCGTGCTGCGAGAAGCGAGCGCCCGCGCGCTTCATTCGAGTGCCTACGACGGTTTTGGCAGCGGCTTCCGTGATCCCGGTGCCAATCGGGTAGTTGCGCGCGAGCGCCTCCGGGTAGGCCATTCGGCCGAGTCGGTGCTGATTCGCGATGTAGTGGATGGCCCGCGCGAGGTCCGTGCGCGCCGTCTTCCCGGAGGTCTTGGCACGTCGGGAGCGCATGACTCGGAGCACACGCGGCACGCCGTGGGTCTCCTCCTTGATCGTCTCGCGCCACGTCGCCGCGAGGACCTTCGCGCCCGAGGTGTTCTCTCCTTCGACCGCGTTCGCGGCGAGCTGCACGTACTCGGCGACGTGGAACGCGTCGACGAGCGTCATCTGATGGCCCGTCGCCCAAGCGGGCAGGCGGGCACGCATCGCGCCCAGCGCCGCCCACTGGGGCTCGGCGCCATCGCTCGCGAAGCAGATGTTGATGTCGGGTCGCTCTTCCACGATCGCCCGCATCTCGGCTTCGAGTCCCGCGGTGAGCGTGGCCTTGAAAGGCTCAGGCATGCGCGCCAGGTAGGTTGTCTTGAGGCGATTGCCGTCCCTATCGAAGAACGCCACCGTGCCTACTGCCGCTTCATGCCACGCACGGCCCAACGTTCCGTCGGTCGACGACGGCGGCTCCGGGCCTACGTGCCCATAGCGCTGTTCGTGCCGGGGTGGGGCCGGATCGTCGGTCTTTCGACCCCGAGCCCGCGCGTGCTCGCCGTCCTGCGGGACCATCACGCCATCGAGCGCGACTTGGATCGTCGTCGCCTGCTCGGGGATCCGGTCACTCCCACGAAGCGCCTTCTCAATGATGTCGCGACGACCCTCGTACCGGCTCGCCATCGCGCGTGGTACGCGGTGCAGCGTCGACTTGCTCACCTTCGCAACGCCCACCTCGTCCAGGAGATCCTCGGCATCCGCCTCGGGCATCAGCGCCACGGCTTTCGTCAGGATGCGTGCGACACGAGGCGTGTAGGCCCCTTCCACGATGCCGAGCCGCAGCTCAAGGGGGATCGCGACGCGACCGCGACCGGACCGCTGATAGGTCGCTCGTTGCATCTCGATGTCACCGAAGATCGTCTCGTACGTCCCGGGTGTCACACGGCGGTTGCCCCAACCCACCCCGTCGATGCTGACCTCCGGAGCGCTGGCATCCGCCCGTGCCATCACCTCGCGCATCAGCGCCCGCCCGTACGCGTTTGTAAGCTCCTGCACCCGCCGCTCGACCGCCAGAAGGTCGATGGCATCGGCTGCCATCGTGGAGATCTCTCTGCGAAACTCAGCCAGAGCGCTCACCGCCGTCTCGACCTGCTCATTGTTCATGCTCACGCATCTCGATCGAACCGCGGCCTACGCGCAAGCGGAGACGCTTCACCGACGTAGCGTTTGCAGGCTCACGATCGATTGCCGCCCAGCCTGGATCTGCACCCAATTCGAATTGACACGTTTCTCCTGAAGGTCCACATGGCTGTTGCCCGATGGCGATGGCTCATCGCAATGAGTGCCACCGATGAAAATAGCCGCCTCGTTTCCCTGGTCGTTGGTCGTTCTCACGGGTCTCGTTCATATCGCTGAGGCGGACGACACCAGCCCCCAGCAGACGCCTCTTCCCCTAACCACGCTCTCGCCGACGCCCGCGACGACCGACGCGGCGCCAGGTGCCGCAGCGCCGGCGGCGAACGCCACGACGACCGCGTCGAGCGCCCCGGAGGCGAATGGCGCTTTGCCTCTGGGCGCGCGTTCGACGCCCACGGCAAGCGGTGGCCCGGGAG
>JANXZT010000248.1 GCA_025355395.1 Betaproteobacteria bacterium | reverse complement strand
TGGCAGCGCGTGCCGGGCATACCACAGCACGGCATCGGTATTGGGCGGATGCGCAAAACCGCCGATGAAGAGCAGCCCTTCGCGCTCGGCGAAGGGCTTGCCGCCTTGCATCAGCTCGTGGATGTTGGACAGGAGGACGACGTTCGCGTCAGGTAGCAGTCGGGATAAGAGCGTGCGCTCGATGGGGCTCACCACAAGCGTTACATCGGCCTCGCGGATCAACGCGAGCTCCTCTTCGCGCTTGACTCGCGCTGCCGCCCGGGCCATGGCGCTGTCGTCGAGGTCGGCCAGGCGCTCGGCGCGCAGGAAATGCAGATCCACGGTGTCAAAGACCAACAAGGCGCGCGGCGCAAAGGTTCGCACCGCCCCCATGTGCCGGGCCGCGATGTAATGCCGCGACAGCACGATCACGTCGAATTCCGGTCCACGCTCCGCAAGCAGTGCCGATACCGAGCGCACATAGGGGTGGAACAGGACCTCGACGCCGCGCTGCTGCAGGTCGCCGACATAGGGCTGCCGGTGCTCGAGGCTGTCCGCGACAAAGGTGACCTTGCAGTTCTCTTCCATCAGCAATTCGAGCATCGCCTGCATCCGCACCGAGCCCGAATCCTGATCGGGCGTCAGCATGCAGGCATCGATGACGAGCACGCGCAGCCGAGACTGGCGATCCCGCTCGAGTTGCGGCTCGATGCCGTTGGCACGATGGGCAGCGAGCGCGGCCGACCATTTTTGCGCGAATGTCCGCTGGTGTTCGAGCTGATGACGCTTCATACCCGACCCGGTGTCGGTGCCCGCCGTCTGGCCTTCGAAATGAACGACCGTAGCGCGTGGCTGATAATAGACTTGGCGTCCCGCGGCGCGGACCGCGAACGCAAGATCGGTGTCCTCGTAATAGGCGGGCGCGTAACGGGTGTCGAACCCACCGACGGTCCGGAACACGATGGCGGATACGGCAAGGCACGCGCCCGAGCAATAATCGACCTCGCGCACATAGTTGAACTCGGGCCGTTCCGGATCTTCGCCGCGGCCATAGTTCCACGCCGAGCCGTCGCGCCACACAATGCCGCCCGCCTCCTGCAAACGACCGTCGGGATAAACGAGCTTGACCCCCACCAGGCCTGCCCGCGGCCGGCGCCTGAATGTATGGACGATCGCGTGCAGCCATCCCGGCGTGACGATGGTATCGTTGTTGAGGAAGATCAGGATGTCGCCTCGCGCCAGTGCGGCACCGCGATTGCAGCTTCCGACAAAACCCAGATTGCCGGAATTGCGTTCGACGCGGATGCCGGTGATGCCGGGAAGCGATTCCACGAGCGCCTCGGGCGAGGCGTCATCGATCACGATGACTTCGTAGTCTCCCGCCGGCGTATTCGCGAGCACGCTTTTGAGCGCGGTGTACGTCAAAAGCGGCTTGCCATACACCGGGATGATGATCGAGACCCTCGGCGCCGGTGCGGTAAGCGCCGGAAACACCAGCGGCCCCACCGCGGATTCCTGCGCGTAACGCACGGCTGCGGGTGGACGGAATCGCCGTTTGCGACCAACCTTCGACCAGACCCGTAGAAGCAACGCGCTCGTACCGTGATCCCGCCAGATGGTGCGGGCGATGTCTGCCTGTCGCGGCACGTGGCGCGCGGTAGCGCACGAAGCCGTCAGTCGCGCCGTCATGATTTTCCAACGGCGTCCCACGGCGCGCAGTGGCGCAGTGACGCGCCATGAGCTGGAGAGCTCGAATTCGTCGATGCGTGCGCGGGCGCTCATCAAGGCATGCTCGGCCGCGTCGGCACGGCGCTGCGCCTCTATCTCCCGCAGGGCTTGCGCTGTCTCCTCTGCCAATGCCGAATCGTCGGCGTCCCTCTCATCGATGCGCCGGCGAAGCTCGGTGCGCGATTCGAGTTGCCCGCATTCCACACCAGCGACAAAGAGCGCGCCAAGGGTCAACGGTGCTTCGCCGACCTCCGCCCGCGGCACCGTCAAGTGCCGCGGATCGAGCTCGACTTCGGGTTGAACGATCGGTTCGCTTTGGTTGAACGCGGCGAGATAGCGCATCGCGTATTCATCCGGGGGCGTTCCTGTCGGCCCATTGTCAGCAGTCGCTTCGCCAACAAAGCGCCCCGGCGCCCTCGCCACGGCGTGGAGCAGTGCATCGTTCCAGAGGGCCGGCGGTGTGCCATGAGGCAGCAATGTATGGCGCGATTGGCCGCGAAGGCGCTCCGGGTAGGCCCCCAAATCCGACGCGACGATCGGCACCCCGGCGCGCAGCGCGGCCGACAGCGTATAGCCGTAGGTCTCGGGAACCTGGGTGGGCAGGAAGATGACATCCGGCTTTTCCGCTGCGAGGAGCGATGCGAGCTTTGGATCGGAATACTCGCCCGCAATGCTGAGCGGAAGCAGCGGCGACTGTATCAACGGCTCGGTGGTGCAACCCAGGATACGAAAGAACAGCGGCAGATGGCGCTCGCTTGCGTTCGCCGCGCAATCCGCGACCACTCGCAAACCTTTTTGCGGCGACAGGCGCCCCGGCGCGACCACGCGGACCACCGCGGATGGCGAGGATTGCGACGCTTCGGGGTGCGGCCAGACCAGCACCGGAACGTCGGGCCATACCCGGTGATAGCGCATCGCTACGTCGTGCGACGGCGCGATAACGCGTGCGGCGTGCGCGAAAAATGCTCCGAAGAGTCCTCGCCAGTCCCCGATGGAAAGATTCCACGGCGCGGGCCGATCGGGCAGGCACAACTCGCAATCCGAAGTCCCGGGATCGCTGCAGTACGCAGCGGTGTCGAGCGCGAGCAGAGATTCGGGACAGACGGGGTAGTAGTCATGCAACGTGCAGTCGTAGGGCACGTCGAGGAGCGAAGGAAGATCGAGCACCGCGCGCGGCAACCCGAGCAGATGATGCACATGGATTCGCGACAGCCCGATTCCCCGCAACAGGGCGAGAAGGTAAGGCGTCTCCGCCGGAAGCGCGAAATAGGCAGCAAGTGCGCCGCCTCGCGCCGGCGAAGACAATTCGACGGTACCGCCTGGCCCGGGCTGCAGCCAGAGCACGTCGCAGGACTCGCGGACAAGCGCGGCTAGATCCTCCATGTGGCGCCGCACACCGCCGCTCCACGCATGGCCGACAAACAGGACTTTGTGGCGTGGCGACTGGCGCAGCCGGCGCAGTTCCGCCGCAGGGGTGGGTGCAGGATCGGTGACAGTCATGAAGGGGCGGCCGGCGCTGTCCTTTGAATCAGGCGAAAGTAACGATCACTGGCTGATGATCGGCCGCCTGCGTATCGCCGTCGACGCGCACTGCCCTCAGGCGCTGCTGCAGGGGTTCGTTGACGAACACGAAATCGCAATGCAGTTCCGCTTCCTCCGGGTAGGTCTTTTCGTAGATGCGGAAGGTTGCGGGATGCGGCTCGCCGGGATGAAGCGTTTCCCATGCATCCCGCAATTCAGGCGTCCCATCGCGAAACGGGTCCTTCATTCGCGCGTGCAGGGAATCGTCGGGCTCGAGGTTGAAGTCGCCGCAGATGAGTGTCGCGGCCGGTCGCAGGAACGTATGGAACGGGCCACCGGAGGTGTCGGTCATCGCGCCATCGCGCGCGTGGCCATGGCCCTCCGCATAAAGATCGCGCAACGCTTCCACCTGGCTCTTGCGCTGCTTTTGGGAGTAGTACTCGAGATGCGTGGTGATGATGCGAACGTCGCCGAAGGGCGCGCCCACGATGGCTTCCACCGCAATCCGGGGCATGCCTTTCAAGCCCGGGTCGACCGGGAAAGGCAGCCGATGCGAGAAGGTTTGGCGCACCGGCAGCCGCGAAAGAATCATGTTGCCAAAGCGCCGCCGCGTTCCATGATCGCCAGGATGATCGACGGCGATGCCCGGTACCGCGGTGTAGCCCGGCAACAGCGATTCGAGCGCCCCGAACTGGTCTTCGCCCGCACTGGAGGCGAGCCGCGGGTCGGGGAAATTGGCGGCGATTTCCTGCAGGCACAGGACGTCGAAATCGGCGATGCGCTTCGCTTCGGCCACGATGCGCGCGGGATCGACGCGTCCATCCACGCCGCGGCACCACTGGGTGTTCCAGGACATGATAATCATGCTTTCCCTACGAAAGTGATGGTCCTACACCGTCATCCCTGCGAATGTGACGGCAATAATTCGTCACCCCCGCGAACGCGGGGGCCCATTTTGAGTTTGATTCACGGACTCATTCTGACGTTGAGTTGGATCATTCTGACTTGGAAAAAAAGATTCCCGCGTGCGCGGGAATGACGATTCGGCAATAGTGTCTCTACTTGATGCCGGCGCGCATGAAGGACGCCACAAACTGCCGCTGGAACAAGAGGAATGCGACGAGCAGCGGCGCCGTCGTGAGCAGCGTCGCTGCGGTGATGATCGACCAGTCGACGCCCTGGTCGGTGGCCGAGAACACCTGCAGCCCCACCGTCACCGGCCGCGATTCCACCGAGTTGGTAATGATGAGTGGCCAGAGAAAGTTGTTCCAGTGGTACGAAACACTGACCAGCGCATAGGCGAGATACACCGGACGCGCCAGGGGCACATAGACCTTCCATAACACCTGCAGCGAAGTGCAACCTTCCATTCGCGCCGCCTCGTCCAGCTCGCGCGGCACGGACTTGAATGTCTGGCGCAGGAGAAAGATGCCGAAGGCACTTGCCATGTAGGGCAGGCCGATGGCAAGAATGGTGTCTTTCAGGCCCAATGCGGTCATCGTGCGGTAGTTCTCGACGATCAGCACGTCGGGCATCACCATGAGCTGCACCAGCACCAGCGCGAACAGGATGCCTCGCCCCGGAAACGCGTAGCGCGCAAAAGCGTAAGCGGCAAGGGTCACCAGCACGAGTTGGGCCGCGAGCACCATCGCGACTAGCAGCACGGTGTTGAGAAAATACCGGGCGAACGGCGCCGCATTCCAGGCAGTCACGAAGTTGTCGAGCGTCAGCGGTGCGGCAAGCACGAACCGGGTCGAGTATTCGCTCGCATGAAAGGCGGTCCAGAAGGCGTAGGCGAGTGGCAGGATCCACAGCAGCCCGAGGAGCCAGGCGCCCATTGTTTCGAGCCCACGGACGGCGCCGCGCGATGCGTAGACGTGGCTCATTGGTAATGAACCTTGCGCTCCAGAAACAGGAACTGGAGCACCGCCACCAACCCGAGCAGGGCCAGCAACACGATGGTCAGCGCCGCGGCATAGGCGGAATCCCAGAACCGGAACCCGATCTCGTAGATATAAAACAGCAGCAGCTCGGTCGCATTATCCGGGCCGCCGCGGGTCATGACCACCACGTGATCCACCAGCCGGAACGCATTGATCACCGCGTTGACAAAAACGAACAATGTGGTCGGCATGAGCAGCGGAAAGGTTACGCGGCGGAAAAAATACCACCGCGACGCACCTTCGATCGCCGCGGCATCGGCGAGATGCGGCGACATCGACTGCAACGCAGCCAGGTAAAAGATCATGAAAAATCCCGCTTCCTTCCAGACGGTCACGACCATCAGGCAGCCCAGTGCGGTATTTTTGCTCCCCAGCCAGTTATGCCCGCCGGAGCCAAACGCGCCGAGCAGCTTTTCGAGCAGACCATATTCGGGCGTGAAAAAGAAGAGCCAGATGTTGGCCACCGCGATCATCGGCAGGATCGTCGGGGTGAAATACGCGAGCCGCAGAAAGGAGCGCCCGGCGATGTTCTTGCTCACCCAGACCGCCATCAGCATCGCCAAAGCAATCGATACGGGAATCGTGCCCAGCGCATACCAGAGATTGTTGGTCAGCGACTGCCAGAACACCGGGTCTTGCGCGAGTTGTTGATAGTTGTCGAAGCCGGCGAATTGGGCAGGCCTGCCGCCTTTCGGGGTCGTGAAAAAGCTATGCCACAGCGTGGCGATGGCAGGGTAATGGGTGAACAACGCGAGCAGGATCGCGGCCGGCAGCATCAGGAGCCATGCGTGGACCCACTGCATGCTCGACTTCACGGCGTTACCGCCGCACGGCGCAGCGCCACGTTGCGGCCGGTTACGCGCGGTGATGAATGCATTGCGCGTGCGAGCATCGCCCGGGCGGCTATTGGATGGCCGCGCACACAGCAGCAGGGCGAAGCCGGTGCGCGATCAACGACTATTTGTAGGACCGAAGCAGCCGCTCGGATTCACGCTGCGCGTCTCTCATCGCCTGCTCCGGCGTCTTGGTGCCGGTCAGCGCCGCCTGCAATCCATCGTTCAATGCCTTGGTCACACGCTGGTTGTCATGCGTGGAGAGCTCCGCCTTGGCAAAGGGCAACTGATCGCGTGCCACGGCGGCCGCGGGAAACCCCGCCACGTACTGCTTCATAATCGGGGTATCCCACGCGTCGGCCCGCACCGCGACATAGCCGGTATCGATGCCCCACTGCGCGGCGCGTTGTGGCGAGGTCGCCCACTTGATGAATTTCAGCGCGGCTTCCCGCTGCGCGGGCGTGCTCTTCTTGAAAAGATAGAAGTTGCCGCCGCCGGTGGGACTGCCGCGCTGCTTGCCGGCGGGCAGCATGGCCACGCCAAAATCGAACTTGGCGTTGGCCTTGACGTTGGTGAGATTGCCGGTCGTGGTCCACATCATCGCCATCTTTTTCTCGAAAAAATCCTTCGGCGTGGTGCCCCAGTCGACGATCCCTTCCGGGTGCACCTTGTATTTCCTGGAGAGATCCACCCAGTATTGCAGCGCTTCGATGACCTCCGGACGGTCGTAATACGTCTGCGTTCCGGCATCGTTCATCAATTGCACGCCGTTTTCCACCGCCAGCGCCTGGAACAGCCAATACGGAAATCCGGAGGATGGGATTTGCACGCCCCATTGCGTCGCTCTCCCCGACCCATCGTGCTTGGTGAGCTTCTGGGCGTAATCGACGGTTTCCTTCCAGTTGGCCGGGGCGCGGTTCGGGTCGAGGCCTGCGTCCTTGAACATCTCCTTGTTCCAGTACAGGACGATCGTCGAGCGCTGAAATGGAATGCCCCATGTCTTGCCACCGGTCCGGCTGTTTTCCATGAAGGCCGCGTAGAAACTCTTGAGCCACGCCTGGTCCTCGGACGTGCGGATGAGATCGTCGAAGGGCACGATCGCATCTTCGTCGATCAGGGTGAACATGTCCGTGGAAAGAAGGATCGACATCACCGGCGGCTCGCCGCTCTTGAATGCAGTCAGCGCCTTGGTGATGGAATCCTGGTAGCTGCCGGAATAGATTGGCTTCAGCTTGATCCCGGGATTCTCCTTCTCGAAATCCGCTGCGTAACCGTCGATGATCTTGGTGATGGGTCCGCCGACCGCAACGGGGTAATAGAAGGACACTTCCACCGGTGCCTGTGCGAACGCGGCGGCAGCGACAAGGGCAACCAGGAAGCCGCAGGACCCATTGATCGCGCGTGCCGATGATTTGCTGAACATAAATTCCCCTCTCATGAACAATTCACCATCTAGGCGTACATTGTTTCGGTTTGAAGATGCGTCAGAGGCTCGCGCCGGATACCTTCGGCGTCGAAAAAATGCGCAGCGCCCGGCGCCCAATCGAGCCACGCGGTGTCGCGCGGGGACAGACCGACCCGGCCGGCTACGCGTACCGTCACGGCGGATGCGCCAATCTTGCAGACAACCAGGGAATCCGCGCCAAGGTATTCGGTAGTGAGCACCTCGGCGCGCGCGCCCTGCCCGACGGCCAGCGTGACGTGTTCCGGGCGCACCCCAAGCGTCCATCCCGCGTAACGCGCGGGCGCTACCACCGGGCCCTCGGTGCCGCTGATCAGCGCGCCGTGCGTGCCCGCAATCAACGGCAGCAGGTTCATGGCCGGCGTACCAATGAAGCGCGCAACAAAGACATTGGCGGGCGTATCGTAGAGTTCTGCCGGTGTGGCGTTCTGCTCGATACTGCCGCCGCGAAGCAGCACCACGCGATCGGCCATCGACATTGCCTCGACCTGGTCGTGCGTGACATAGACCATCGTGATGCCGAGCGCGCGCTGCAGGGCTCTGATTTCCGCCCGCATTTCCTGCCGCAACTGGGCATCGAGATTGGAAAGCGGCTCGTCCATGAGGCACACCGGCGCCTGTGCAATGATCGCCCGACCGAGCGCGACACGCTGCTGCTGGCCACCGGAGAGTTGTGCCGGTTTGCGATCCAGCAGGCGATCAAGCGCGAGGAGTCCGGCGACCTTGGCAAGACGCCTCTCGATATCCGCCGGCGCGACTTTACGAACACGCAGCCCGAAGATGATGTTCTCGCGCACCGACAAGTGCGGAAAGAGGGCATACGATTGAAAGACCATCGAGATGTCGCGCTGCGCCGGGGGCAGGGCGGTCACATCCCGGCCGGCGATCGATACCTGCCCGCCATCGGCCTCTTCCAGGCCTGCGATAAGCCGCAAGGTCGTCGATTTGCCGAAACCGGAGGGACCGAGCAGAACGTTGAGCGTGCCCTCCTCGAACGCGAAGGACAGCGCATCGACCGCATGCACCTGCCCTTCGGCGGTCGTCCAGTGCTTGCTCAAGTTTTCGGCGACGATGGCCGACACGACGCGCTCCTGCGGACGGCAAATGCGAGTGTGCAAATGCGGGTGGCGAATGCGCCGCTTGCCACGGGCGCCCGACAGGGGCCGCAGACGGAGAATGTAACGCAGCAAATCGGCAGCGCATCATAGCATCGGCGTCGTACGCTTGTACCGCTATGGCCGCTTTAGCGATCGGATGCCGCAGGCGCTCCGAATAAAGCTCGCAATGCCAGCCCCGGGTCGGGTGCGCGCATGCACGCTTCACCCACCAGAAAAGCGTCGACTCCGTTCGATCGCATCCTCGCCACATCCTCGGGCCGAAGAATTCCACTTTCGGTGATCACCGTGCGCTCCGGGGGAACGAGCGGCAACAGCGAGAGCGTCGTCTCGAGCGAGACCTCGAACGTGCGCAAATTGCGATTGTTGATACCGATGAGCCGCGTGCGTAGCGCGAGCGCGCGTTCGAGCTCCTCGCGGTCGTGCACTTCGACCAGCACGCTCATCTCATAATCGAGGGCGCGCGCCTCGAACGCGGCAAGCTTGGCATCCGTCAGCGCGGCCACGATAAGGAGGATGGCGTCGGCGCCCAGTGCACGCGCTTCGGCCACCTGATATTCGTCGATGATGAAATCCTTGCGCAGCACCGGCAAATCGCAGGCCCCTCGCGCGCGCTCGATGAATTCCGGCGCGCCCTGAAAATAGCGGCGATCGGTCAATACCGACAAGCAGGCGGCGCCATTGGCAGCAAAGCCCGCGGCGATGGTCGAGGGATCGAAGTCCGCGCGCAGCACGCCCTTGCTCGGACTCGCCTTCTTGATCTCCGCAATGACCGCGGCCTCGCCCATCGCGATGCGCCGGCCGAGCGCGCCCGCGAAGTCGCGCACGTCATTGAGCGCACGTGCCTCTGGGTCGAGTTGGGACAGCGGCTTCCGTGCCTTGGCGAAAGCCACTTCCTCCACCTTGGTCGCCAGGATGCGCTGCAGGATGTCGCTCATTTTTTTGCGCTGCTTCCGCCGGTGCGCTGAGCAGCCATGGCTCCCTTGGGTCAGGCCGCTGCAAGCTTCCGGGTCGTTGCCACGAACGCTTCGAGCTTTTGCTGCGCGCGGCCACTCAAGACCGCCTCGCGGGCCCGCTCGATGCCTTCGGCAATGGACCCGGCGACGTTGGCCGTGTAGAGCGCGACGCCGGCGTTCAGCACCACGATCTCACGCGGCGTGCCTTCCACTGCGCCCAGCGCCTCGAGCAACATCGCTTTCGATTCCATGGCGTCGGCGACCTTGAGCCCGCGATTGGAGATCATGCGCAAGCCGAAGTCCTCGGGATGGATCTCGTACTCGCGCACTTCGCCATCCTTCAACTCCCCGACCATCGTGGCTGCACCCAGCGAGACCTCGTCCATGCCGTCCTTGCCATACACCACCATCACGTGCCGGCTCGCTAGGCGCTGCAACACGCGCACCTGGATGCCGACCAGGTCGGGATGAAAGACTCCGAGCAACTGGTTCGGGGCCCCGGCCGGATTGGTAAGCGGTCCCAGGATGTTGAAAATGGTCCTCACCCCTAGCTCCTTACGCACCGGAGCCGCATGTTTCATGGCGCCGTGATGATTGGGCGCGAACATGAATCCGATCCCCGTTTCGGCAATGCAGATAGCGACCTGCTCAGGCTTGAGCATGATGTTCGCGCCCAGTGCCTCGAGGACATCCGCACTGCCCGACTTGGAGGAGACCGACCGCCCGCCGTGCTTGGCCACCCGGGCGCCCGCGGCCGCCGCGACGAACATCGCTGCGGTGGAAATGTTGAACGTCTGCGCGGAAT
>JANXZT010000221.1 GCA_025355395.1 Betaproteobacteria bacterium | reverse complement strand
TCGCCGCGGGTCTTCCTGGCGGACGGTTCGCCGCCCACCGTTTTTTTGGGCGCGGCCTTTTCGTCCACTCTCCCTGGCCGCCCACCGGGGGCCGCCCCGGGTGCGGGAATGATCGACAACGCCGGTGGGTCGGTGTCGAAGTTGCGCAGCTCCTTGCCGGCAGGGCAGGCGAACTCCTGGTACACCGGCGCCCCCTCGGCGCCTGCACACTTGTAGACCGACGCGTTGCAACGCGCTGCGAACGTCGCGCAGGCGGCGGCCAGCACGATGCCTGACAGCATCGCGTGGGCGTTACGCAGGGAAGGCAAGGTGATGCGCGCACTGCAGGTCGGTTTCATTGCTCGATCTCTGCCCTCAAGTACGGTGCTCCGACTCGAACGGTCGCGTGCAACGGGGCTTCGTCGCCGCTTTACAATTTTGATCGCAACGTAACAAAGTTGCGAAGGCAAGCGTTACCATACCGCTTTTCCCGCGTCACAAGGCTACCTCGTTTGATGGAGCCCCCCATCGACCTCGCCGCCCGCGTGCAGAAAATCGCAGCGTTTCATGAGGACGCCCGCGCCAGCCGCGCACCTTCCGCATTGACAGCCGCACCGGAGCATGCCGGGAACCTCTTCATCGTGTCGAGTTTTCCAGATACTTCAGCATGACCGGATGGCGCCTGGGCTCGATCCTCGCCCCGGCTATTGATTTTGGCGGTCATCGTGCCGATAAGCATGTGTGTTTTGCCTATACCATCGGGCGGGAGAAGCTCGAAGAGGGCGTTGCGCGGTTGCGGCGTTTCCTGGCCCCTGAGCAACATCGTCCAACTCTGACTGGCGTCCCTACATGAACGTTGCCATCGTCTACCGCGCCGCTGCAATTCTTTTGACCGGCACTCTGCTGCTTTCCGGATGTTCCGCCATCGATTTCTACTGGCAAGGCGTTTCCGGCCAGATGAACCTGATCGCCGGAGCGAGGCCCATCGCCGACATTCTCGAGACCACCAACGATCCGCTTCTCAAGACGCGTCTTACGCAGGTGCAGGCCATTCGGGCCTTCGCCTCGCGCGAACTCTCGCTGCCTGACAACCGCAGCTACACCCGATACACCGAACTCGGCCGGCCGTTCGTGGTGTGGAACGTGGTGGCAACGCCGGAGCTTTCGCTGACCCCGCGGCAATGGTGCTACGCCATCGTCGGGTGCGTCTCGTATCGCGGCTACTTCAACGAGGACGACGCGCGCCACGAGTCCGAGCGGCTCGTCGCCCGCGGCGATGATGTGCACCTGGGGGGCGTGCCGGCCTACTCGACGCTGGGCTGGTTCGACGATCCGGTACTGTCCACGTTCGTTCGCTACCGTGAAACGGAGCTCGCGCGGCTCATCTTCCACGAGCTAGCGCACCAGGTGATCTATGTGAAGGACGACACCGCCTTCAATGAGTCGTTCGCCGTGTCCGTCGAAGAGGAGGGCATGCGGCGATGGCTTGCGGCGCAGGCCGGCCGCAAGGACGCGGCACAGCTCACCGAAGATGTGGTCCGCACCCGTCGTCTGCGCGCGGACTTCCGGTCGATGGTGCGGGCAACGCGCGATCGCTTGAGGGCTCTCTACGCGAGCACCGTGCCGGAAGCCGAGAAGCGCGCCGGGAAGACGGCCGCCTTCGCCGACATGCGGGCGCAATACGAACGGCTGAAAGCGGGCTGGGGCGGGCTGGCCGCGTATGACCGCTGGATTGCTACCGGCGCCAACAATGCCGGGATTGCGGGGGTCGGCCTATACGCCGATCACGTGCCGGAGTTCGCGGCGCTCATTGCCGCCAACCATCACGATCTGCCGCGCTTCTTCGAAGACGTGAAGATGCTGGCGAGCATGCCCAAGGCGCAGCGCGAAGCACGCTTGGCGGCGCTGGTCCGTCCGCCGGCGATCGCCGGCAACACGCTCCCGTCACCGCCATTGCTCTCCACGAGCAGTAGCCCGGGAGCGCTGGCGCCTTAAATCGCCTCGATGGTCGGTCCGCCGATGGCTTGTTTCGCGCGTCGCCGGGCAATGGTCGAGTGTGTCGGTCGGCCAGGGTGAATTTGCCCTTGCGAAAATAATTAACGCGGCCAGAGAGTTAACCTATCAAGCTGGACAACGCCCAACATTCCCGGTATAAATCACGGGATGGAATCGGCTAAATTCACAAGCGAAGCGTTCTCGGAGCTCCAAGTACGCCCGGTGGAGCGGAGCGAAGAGGGGCGCTATCAAGAGCAGATGGCGTGCCACCATTATCTTGGCGAACTGCCGAAGATCGGTGAGACGGTGTGGTATGTCGCGACCTGGCGCGAGCAGTGGGTGGCGCAACTGAGCCTATCGGCGGCGGCCCTGAAATGCGGCGTTCGTGATCGCTGGATCGGTTGGGACTTTCGCTCCCAGTATGGCCGGCTCAAGCTGATCGCCAACAACAGTCGCTTCTTGATCCTGCCCGACTGGCACCGGCCGAATATCGGCTCACGGGTATTGTCGCTGACCGAACGCCGGGTCGTGGCCGATTGGCAGGCACGCTTCGGTCATGCGTTGCTGCTGCTGGAGACCTTTGTCGATCCCCGGCGCTTCCATGGCGGGGTTTATCGCGCGGCCAACTGGATTGAACTGGGACTGACCCAGGGGTATCGACGCACCCGGGAAGGCTACAGCGCAGAAGCTGACGCCCCCAAGCGGGTCTTTGTTCGCTCCTTATGTCGTAATCCTCGCGCTCGATTGACCCACTCCGACTGGAATCACCTTCAACTGACAGGAGCACCCAAGATCATGCTCAATGCCCAACAGATGCGTTCGCTGCCGCAGTGCTTCACGATCATTGCCGATCCGCGCCGCGCTCAGGGGCGACGCCATCGCCTGCCGGTGGTGCTGGGCATCGCGGCGGGGGCTATCCTGTGCGGCATGCGCGGTTACAAGGCGATCTCTGATTGGGCCGATGGCTTGGGACAGCAAGCACGGATGCGCTTTGGCTGTCGGCGTGAGAGCAAACGCTATGTCGTGCCCAGCGAATTTGTCATTCGCGCTTGCCTGGTACGCATTGAACCGGGGGCGCTGGACCGGGCGCTCAATACCTGGAATCAGGCCTGGGGAGCGCAAGACGATGCACTGGCGATGGATGGCAAGACCATGAAAAATGCCCTCGACGAGGCCGGGCAGCAAACCCACATCATGAGCGTGGTAGGACATGACTCAAAGATCTGCCACACCCAAAAAAGTAGGCACCTTACCCGTAGAAGGCGGTGATGAGCAAAAGCGCACCAACGAAATCGGCATGGCGATCCCTTTGCTTGAGGGCTGTGACATCGCCGGCAAAGACGTCACGGGCGATGCCCTGCTGACCCAGCGCGTGCTGGCAAGCTACCTGGTCGAGCGGCAGACGCACTATCATTTCACCGTCAAGGGTAACCAACCGACGCTGGAACGCGATATCGCGTTGCTGTTCGAGAGGCGCGACGCCGCCGACTTCGTCGAGGTCGTACCGGCCGATCACGGTCGCATTGAGACGCGGCGCATTTGGTGCAGTACGGCGCTCAATGCGTACCTCGACTTTCCCCACGTCGGTCAGGTCTTTCTGATCGAGCGTGA
>JANXZT010000125.1 GCA_025355395.1 Betaproteobacteria bacterium | reverse complement strand
GCGTTGCGGCGCGACCACGCACCGAGCCGCAGATTGTCCTTCACGGATAAGGGTTCGAACACCTGCCGGCCTTCTGGCACCTGCGAGATACCGGCCGCCACCCGCGCATGGGCGGGCATTTGCTCGATCGGCTCGCCCTCGAAGCGTATCGTACCGCCGGTGATCGGCTGAACGCCGGAAATCGCATGCATCAGCGTGGTCTTCCCGGCCCCATTGGCGCCGATCAACGTGACGATCTCTCCGGCGACGACATGCAGCGTGACCCCGTGCAGGACCTCGATACGGCCGTACGCGCTTCTGACATTCTCAATCGAAAGCACGAACCGCCTCCTTTGAACCATGATCGCCCAAATAGGCTTCGATCACCGCCGTATTAGAGCGCACTTGCTCGGGAGTGCCTTCGGCGAGGGTTCGGCCCCTTGCCAGAACGAGAACGCGGTCGGAGATATTCATCACCAGACGCATATCGTGCTCGACCAGCACGATGGTGATTCCGTCCTTTACGACGGAGCGGATCACGCGATCGACTTCCTGGGTTTCAACCGGATTGCACCCTGCGGCCGGCTCATCGAGCAGCAGCAGCTTGGGCTCGCTGGCCAGAGCGCGCGCGATTTCGAGGCGCTTGAGGGCGCCATAGGCGAGCGAGCCAGCCGGACGTTTGGCATCATCGACAAGGCCGACGCGGGCAAGCGCCACGAGGGCCACTCCGCGGGTCATCTCATTCTGGCGAGCCACGGATGGCCAATGCAGCAGGTCGGCCAAAACCCCGGTGCGTTCGTGACGATGGTAACCGACCATGACATTTTCCAGCACCGACATTCGGGAAAAAATCTGCAGATTCTGGAAAGTCCGCGATAACCCTCGCCGCGCCAGCTGGTCAGGCGCGAGGCCCGTTACCATTTCACCGGCGAACCGGATGCTTCCCTCGTTCGGCGTATAGATACCCGACACCAGATTGAACAGCGTGGTCTTTCCGGACCCATTCGGCCCGATGATCGAAAACACCTGGCCGGATTCGATCGCGATGCTGACTCCGTCGATGGCACGCACGCCGCCGAAGGTAATGGACAGTCGATCAGCCTCCAGGATCATCATTTGTGTCGTCCGGCAAACGCTGCAACGATCGACGGCACGATGCCCCGGCGCAAGAAGATCATGAACACCATCACGATCAGTCCGAGCAACGCCTGCTCATATTCGTGGAAGATGGTGAGCACCTGCGGCAGCACAACCAGCACCATGGCGCCTACCAGCGAACCGACAACTGACCCCATGCCGCCCAGCACGACCATCGCGACCAATTCGATCGAACGCAGGAACCCCGCCGCATCCGGCGTGATGTAGCCGTTGAACAGCGCCAGATAAGACCCGGCCACCGACGCGTACATCGCGGAGATGATGAAGATCGTAAGCTTCTTGCGCGCCACGTCGATGCCGAGGACGAGCGCGCCGATCTCGCTGTCATGAATGGCTTGCAGCGCACGGCCGGTCGAGCTGTCCATCAGATTGAGTGCGAGCACAAATCCGCCAACAAAGGTCGTGCCGGCGATCCAGTACCACGCATCCGCTCCCCGCACGTTCCAGTCGAAAAGCACCAACCGGGGAACGCTCATGCCGTCCGGACCTCCGGTCCAGCCCGCCTCGTTGGTCAGCACGATGGCAACGAGCAATCCGAGTCCGAGCGTCGCGACGGCGAGATAGTGTCCTTTCAGCCTTAGAATCGGCCGACCCACCAGAAAAGCGATCACGCCCGAGAGAATTGCCCCGGCGAACAGAGACAGCCACGAAGGCGCACCAAAATGCATTGGGCCGATGGCGACGGAATACGCGCCTATTCCCAGAAAGCCGGCATGACCCAGGCTGACTTGACCGGCAAAGCCCATCAGTAGATTGAGGCCAACGACCGCAAGCGCAAAAATGAAGACAAGCACGCCGACGCGATAGTAGTACGCTGACGGAAAAAACAGCGGCAAGATAATGACGATTGCCGCGACCAATATCGCCGGTAGCAACCGAATTTCGATCAGCGCGCGCAAGCTCACACCCGTTCAACTTTAACCCGGCCGAATAA
>JANXZT010000094.1 GCA_025355395.1 Betaproteobacteria bacterium | reverse complement strand
CCGAACGCTTAAACGGTTGCGAGTCGTCCCTCTGGCGCTGATGGACTTGTCGCGAATCGTCGCCTTCCGCGAACGGCTTAATGCGGAATTCATGCAGCCCGTTATTGCCTAGCGAGGTCCATCTCCTGAAGATCTAACGTGAAGTCGAAGACCATCTGAATGGCCCTTGGAGAACTTCGGTTCTCGTTGTAGTAATCGACATCATTTTTTAACCGCTTGCAAATACGATAAAAGATCCCGTCCGACGGAAAAGACGAGATGCAGACGATGTCGTTGTTAGAGGCAGCTATATGCAATTACTGAATTAGTCGCAAGTGACGCTACACGTCGCCGCTTGCCGACGCTAGCTATCGTTTACGGCGCCGAGCGTACATCAATTGATGGATTCAAGGAGCGTCGCCGCGCAGCGAAGCGCAGCGATCAACGCCTGCAGTAGCTCGTTGAGACGCTCGAGCGTCTTGTCTGGTATCGCGCTGCCAAGCATGAGATCGGCGCTCCCCTGCGCCATCCGCTCGAGCTGCGAAATCGCCAATTCCTGATTGGGGTGCGCAAGGTACAACGCCTGGAGCCCGATAACGAGCATCCCGATCTGGGCACGGATTTCTGTCTCGTCGATCACGTTTCGTCCCCCGCGTGCTATTAGCTTGGTCATACTACGGGATCTTGTTCTTCCCAAAAAGCGATCCCAGGCTATTTCTAGGCGCTTGCTGGGGCCGCGGTCAGGGATTTCCGAGCGAATCGCAGGGTTGTCTCGGAGGATCACGCACGAACCCCTGGGTGTGATCGCCAACATCTCGGCATGGAATTATCCCTATTTCGTCGGCAGTAACGTGTTCGTGCCGGCGCTGATCGCGGGCAACACCGTGCTGTACAAGCCGTCTGAATTCGCAAGCCTCACCGGTTTGCACATCGCGAGACTTTTTGCCAATGCCGGCGTGCCGGAGGACGTGTTCGTGCCCGTGATCGGCGATGCCAAAACCGGTCAGGCGTTGCTCGCCCAGCCGGTGGATGGCGTGTTCTTTACCGGCTCTTATGCCTCGGGCGCGAAGATCACGGCTGCCGCCGGCAAGCGGATGGTGAAGGTGCAACTCGAGCTCGGCGGCAAGGACCCCGCGTATGTGTGCGACGACGTGGAGGTAAGAGCTGCGGCGGCCGGCATTGCCGACGGCGCTTTTTATAACACCGGGCAATGTTGCTACTCGGTCGAGCGCATCTATGTGCACGAATCGATCTACAATGCGTTCGTCGACGCCTTCGTGACCGAGGTCAAGGGCTACCGGCTGGGTGATCCGATGGAGGAGTCCACCTACATCGGTGCCATCACCCGGAGGCCGCAACTCGGCGTCCTCAAAAAGCAGGTAGCCGATGCCAAAAAACGCGGCGCCCGCCCGGCTGATGACGGGAGGCAAGATGACCAAGGGCCGGGGAAACTGGTTCGAGCGCACCGTGTTGACGAGCGTCGATCACACCATGGCGGTGGTGCGTGACGAAAGCTTCGGACCCATCATCGGCATCCAGAAAGTGAAAAACGACGCCGACGCCGTTGCGCTGATGAACGACACCGAATACGGACTTAACGCGGCAATCTATACGCAGGACCAGAAGCGGGCGCGAGCCCTGCTGCGCGACATCGACGCCCGATTGGTGTACTGGAATTGTTGCGACCGGGTGAGTCCGCGCCTGCCGTGGTCGGACGTGGGCCATGCGGGCATCGGCCTCACGCTATCGACCTACGGGATTTAGACGTTCACCCGTCCCAAGGCGTGGCATTTGCGGGGGCGGAGGGTCAGACTGCACTCGCCGGTTCCGGCATCGTTGCGATGGCAGGATAGCCACCGACTGGAACCCGGTCTCGCCGGATAGCCAATCGTCGGGCGCGATGCTCATTGGGTGAGCACGCCCTTCAGGAACTCGCCGAGTGCCACCACCTCCTCCCAAATCACCGAATGCGCCATCGGGTACGTATGCCACTCGACTCTATAACCGCCCGCCTCCAACGTTCGGCGCGAGGCTTCGCCCCACTGTAGGCGGACGACCGGGTCCTGCGTACCGTGAGCCATGAAAATCGGTACATCGCGGTTGGCGATGCTGCCCTCCGCCGCGAGCTGCTCGCCGCCGATGAGATACGTCGACAGCGCAACGATACCGGCCAAGCGCTCGGGATACCGCACACCGGCATATAACGCGATCGCGCCGCCTTGGGAAAATCCAGCCAGCACGATCCGCGATGCGGCGATCCCTTTCGTCATTTCCCGCCTGATCAACGCGCTGATCTGCGACTGCGAGGTCCGCACGCCATGGAGGTCCGCACGGTTTGCAAGGTCGGCCTCCGCAATGTCGTACCACGCCCGCATGGACTGGCCGGCGTTGATGGTTACGTTGCGCACTGGCGCATGCGGAAACAGGAAGCGCACGGACAACGTATCGGGAAACTTGATCTCCTCGATAATGGGCACGAAGTCGTTGCCATCGGCGCCGAGTCCATGCAGCACGACGACGGTCGCGTCTGGTCGAGGGCCGGTTTCAAGCTCGATGCAAGAGAGAAGAGATTCGGTCATTGCGCAATGGTGCGGTTCGTGGATGAGGCGATCGGTTCGGATTATCCCTCATCGGTCGCGGGCTCGCATACGAGCTTGTCCGCCCGGCGCGCTCCGTCCGGACCGGGCCGCTTACAATTATCGCTGAGCAATGTTGCGGTTACGGTGTGGGAGCATAGGGGCCCGCTCGGACCGTTGCGCTCCGCAACGCCTGCCGCAAAACCGCAAGGCATCTTTACATTACAGTAACATCCGCAGGATGAAATCCGATGAAGCAGCACACCCGCATCGGCTGGGTTTTCGCCGTCGCCAGCTTCTTCGTTGCTTCGTTCGCGACGGCGCAGACCGTCGTGATGCGCATCTCGCACCAGGTGCGGCCTGCCCACCACATGACCAAGCTCATCGAAGGCTGCTGACCATCAACCTGGAGCTTGCGCTCTTCACGCCGCCCATCGGCATGAATCTCTTTGCGATCAAGGCCATCACCCGCGCGCCCATCGCGGAGATCATGATGGGCGTAGCGCCCTGCGTGCTGTTGCTGATTCTTGGCCTGGCGCTGGTGATGTTCTTCCCGTCCATCGCCCTGTGGTTGCCGGGAACGATGCAATACAGATAGTCGACTAAAGGATGCGGCGCGGCCCGCGCGCACTCACCCGTCAAACCCCACATCGGAATCATCGTTCAACATGGATTTACTCGACCTGCTGCAATGGCCCGCGATGGCCGTCACCGTCCTTGCCGCATGGCTCGTCGCCTCTCAATCCAAGCACCGGCGTGGTGCCGGATTCTGGGTGTTTCTGGCGAGCAACGTGCTTTGGATCGCATGGGGCTGGCACGACGGCGCACACGCACTGATTGCACTGCAGATCGCGCTCGCCGCACTCAACATCCGCGGCGCTTTCAAGAATGAGCCGGAGCTTGCGGCCAAGGTCGCCGAGACGACCGGGAGCGATGTGACGGCGCGATAGCGATCGCCCCACACTATTGAGGATTGCGCAAAGCAAACAAAATTCCGTCATTCCCGCGAACGCGGGAATCCATTTTCGCCACCACACATGGTTCCCCGCGTTCGCGGGGATGACGTAGGAGAAGGTGGCGCTGGGCGCATGATGATGTGGCACATGGTTCCCCGCGTTCGCGGGGATGACGTAGCAAAAGGGGGCGCTGGGCGCATGACGACGTGACACATGGTTCCTCGCGTTCGCGGGGATCACGTAGGTAAAGATCAATGCGCGGCGCGGTTGGCGGCCGCTTAATGTTAACCCACCACCAGAATGTGCGTCCGGTACGGGCCGTGGGCTCCCAGCACGATGGTCTGCTCGATGTCGCCGGTGCGCG
>JANXZT010000025.1 GCA_025355395.1 Betaproteobacteria bacterium | reverse complement strand
CCTCCATTCTCCCAGCGACTCTTTCGGTGTTTGTCACGCCCGGGTTCACGGCGACCACGCGAACCCCGTGACGCGCATAGGCCGCGGCCAGCCCCGTAGTAGCGAGCATCAGCGCCGCGTTGGCGGCGCCGCCAGGCAGATGAATAGGGGAGGCGACCTTTCCGCCGATGCCAATGACATTGATGATGACGCCGCTACCGCGTGCGGCCATCAGTTTGATCGTGGGATCGATCGCGTTGATGTAGGTGAAGTACTTCGCGTCCATCCCCGCCCGCCACGCCGCCGGCGTGAGCTCGTCGGCGGGTGTCCGACGCGCGGCGCCCGCCGAGTTGACGAGGATGTCGATCAAACCGAGCTCGCGCTCCATTTGCTCGATCATCCGCGTGGCCGAGGCCGCGTCGGACATATCCGCGGAAATCGCGACAATCGGCCCGAGCCGCTCGCGTGCCTGGTGCAGATTCGCCGCGGACCGCGAGGCGATGCCGACGCGCGCTCCTTCCGCGATGAACGCTTGCGCGCATGCGAGGCCGATGCCTTTCGAGCCGCCGGTCACAACGACCACCTTGCCTGTCAAGCCGAGGTCCATGTCCTACTCCGTCTTGGTGATCGCCTTTAGCCGCCGATAGCGGGGTGCTCCCTGTGCCCGCCACCACGTGACCGCGGTAGGGTCTGCATACACGAGCATGAATCGCGCCTGCATGAGTCTGCTTGCGGGTTTGTCGCGCCGCCGAAGAGTGGTGGCCCGGTGCAGCCGGACAGTTTTATGAGGTTTTTAAGTGATGACTCTGCGGTTCAGGCCGCCGCGGCGTGCGGCGGCCGGTTGAAGTATGCCGTATCGAGCGTTAGCAGGCCCAGTGCGGCATGCACGCGCCGGCCATGAGCACTCGCAGGCTGCAATCGGTGAACGTCCTCAGGCGCTTGGCCTGTCGCAATCTCGATCCATCTTGCAATGGAGTGCCGCATTGATGCGTAGCATGCAGTTCCATAGATGCATTATCGATGCATCTTATGTCGGCCAAACGCAAGGGAAAGTGGCAGTTGCACGGCGATTGACGCAGATCAAGAAAAGGTAAGCGTCCAGGTAGAGGCATGCGCGTCCAGGACATGGACGAATTTTCGCCAAGCCGCTCAATGCGAACCGTTCGCCGCGAGAGTCACCCAGGCCGGCGCTGCGACCCTAGCCCGATGGGCGGCGGCGCCAGGTTGACGATGCGGGTGAACAGCGCGTCGTACTTGGCGCCCGCCTCGGCGCCGAGCATCGGATCGGTATGACCGAGAAACGCAGCGTCGATCGCTTCCCAATCGCCGACGGAAAGATATTTCTCGGCCAGCGGCAAGACCTCCTTTTCCTCGGTTCGCATATGGTCCCAATGGAATGTCGCATACCCCTCCACTGCCGCCAGGAAGTTGGAAAACTCACGGTCGCCGCCCTGCTGGTAGCGCGCCAGCGCCTGCTCGAGGGTGCGGATCTTCTCGGCGCCCGCCCGGTGTTCCACATTCAGCCGGTCAAGTAGTGGTGCCGCGTCCGGGTGGCGCATTCGCAAGAGCCGAAACAGGTACTCATCCTCCTTGGGGTGGTGGAAGCGCTCGGGGAACGCGTCGATGTAATAGATCATCGCTCCGAACACGTCGAAATTCGGCTTGGCTCCTCGGTCGCGGATCTCGTAAACCAGATACCGCATCCCGTGCAAGACCGCCGCCAGCGAGCGGTGTTCGTCAATAATGATGCGGATGGCGTTTTGCATATGCGTCCTTTGACCCATGGCCCCCGAACACCGGTGTATCGGAGCCGAAGCGGTTCGAATCCATAATAAGGTATCCCCGGCGAGACGCCTAGACGTGAATCAATTGACATGCGCATCCGTCCGAGCGCGAGTCGTGGCCTAGATAACTTGATGTTGCGAGCAATAGCTGCCATTGAAAGCGAGCGGGACAGAGAAACGGGGGAATTGGGTGCGATACGTGGCGCCCAATGGGACCGCTCACCACTTGCATTGGCGCAGCGTGAGTGCGCAGCGCACCCGACTTGACCTTCTTGATGCCAGCATATCCGGTCGGAAATAGCGCCGCCTGCCAACCGCAAAGCCGCTCCACCGTGAGGGGCTCGCACCAGCGCTGGGTCGCGTCCTCCATGAGGTCGATGAGTCCCTCGACGGTGCGTGAGGCCGATCCGGCCGAAGCCA
>JANXZT010000554.1 GCA_025355395.1 Betaproteobacteria bacterium | reverse complement strand
TCCGGGTTGGGCCCGATGTCGGTGGCGCCCTGCACGTTGTCGTGGCCACGGAAGATGTTCGCGCCGCCGCCGGAGACGCCGACGTTGCCCAGCGCGAGCTGCACGATGCACGACGCGCGCACGATCGCGTTGCCGATGGTGTGCTGGGTCTGCCCCATGCACCAAACCAGGGTCGACGGCCGGTTCTTGGCCATCATTTCCGCGACCTTGAACACCTGAGCTTCGGGAACGCCACAGACTTCCTCGACCTTGTCGGGGCTCCACTTGGCCATCACGTCTTCACGCACCTTGTCCATGCCGTACACGCGATCATGGATGTACTGCGTGTCTTCCCAGCCGTTCTTGAAGATGTGGTGCAACATGCCGAACAGGAAGGCGATGTCGGTACCGGAGCGGATGCGCACGTACTCATCGGCCTTGGCGGCCGTGCGCGTGAAGCGCGGATCGACGACGATCATCTTCGCGCCGTTCTCCTTCGCATGCAGCATGTGCAGCATCGACACCGGGTGCGCCTCGGCCGCGTTCGAGCCGATGTACAGCGCACACTTCGTGTTCTGCATGTCGTTGTACGAGTTCGTCATCGCGCCGTAGCCCCAGGTGTTGGCAACGCCGGCGACGGTGGTGGAATGGCAGATGCGGGCCTGATGATCGCAGTTGTTGCTGCCGAAATAGGACACGAACTTGCGGAACAGGTAGCTTTGCTCGTTGCTGTGCTTGGAGCTCCCGACCCAGAACACGGAATCGGGCCCCGCCTCCTTGCGCAGTGACAGAAGCTTGTCGCCAACCTCGTTGATGGCCTGATCCCAGCTGATCCGCTGCCACTTGCCGTTGACGAGCTTCATCGGCGTCTTCAAGCGGAATTCGCCGTGGCCATGCTCCCTAATCGACGCGCCCTTGGCGCAGTGCGCGCCCAGGTTGAGCGGCGAGTCGAACACCGGCTCCTGCCGGACCCACACACCGTTGTCGACGACCGCGTCGATGGAGCAGCCGACCGAACAGTGGGTGCACACGGTGCGCTTCACTTCGCGCTTGATCGCCTCGCCCTCCTTCGCCGCTTGCGCCGGGCCGATCGCGCCATACGGAAGCTGACTGGCAAAGGCGCCGGCGCCTGCCACCAGGCCGGAACGCTTCAAAAACGTTCGCCGATCCATCGTCGATAGTTTTGCTCCGGCGATACGGCGAAGACGCGGACCCGCTGCCGCAAAACCTTCACTTTTCCTGGTCAGCAGCATGATCGTTCCTCCTCCAAGTGTTCCATTGCGCAAGTCATGAAGCTGATCGGGCGCCTTCGACCGGCGGCCGCGTCGCGCGCGCTATCGAGCGCATCCGAAGAAAACAGGACACTCAAACTTTTGCGGTGCGGTAATACGTCCGCACGTGCTCCGTTTCGCGGTATCCCGATGTGGCGGCACCGTGCTCTGCGACAGGCGGGATGAGAGCGGCAGCGGACGGAAGCGCCCCGACCGCGGCGGCGGCCACGCCCGCGCTACCGGCGCCCAAGGTATAGAGGAAGCGGCGGCGTTTCAGGTTGGCTGCAGGAGACGAAACGGATGGGGGCGAGCCGGATCCCGGATTGCCCGTTGGGTTGCGCATTCGGACCTCCAAAGTGAACCGCGTGACGTAGTAATTAGCCGATGGCGAACGAGTCACGTTCGAGCGCCACATAGGTTTCCGTGAATTGTGCTACGCGTTGGTAATAGTTGGCAATAGGGTGAGCGCTGATTGCGGCGCAACATTTGTCCACCCAGGGTGATATATGTTCGTCGAAAAACTGTTTCTGGCTGGGCAAGGGGGCGGGGGTACGCAGGTCGTGGCCGGCAATCAGGAGCCGCATGGTTTCGAGCAGCGCCGACAGGTGATCCTCCACCATCGTCACGCCATCCCTGCGCCCCAAGCCCAGGACTGCCAAGGTGGCGCGCACTTGCGCGAGCGGCTTTTCCATCATGAAGCCGGTGAGCCAGTGCGAGGCGTGCAGATTGACCTCGCTCTTGCCCACGCCGATGAAAAGGTCGACATATTCATCGGCCGCGGCCTCGTGATCCATGATGCTGCTGGCCGCCCGCAGCGTGTCCCAAGTCGCGCCAAAGAGGCCAGCCTTGCTTTCGGGCGCCTCCATCAGGGTCGGCAAACCCATCGCCGGGGCATGGGCAATGGCGTCGAGCAACGCCTGGTCCGGGCCGGCCGCGTACAGGCGCGCGAGGAGCGCGTACAGGTCGGCGCGGGCCCGATCTTCCGGTGCGAGAGGATGGGCAAGCGCGGCCAGGGCGTCGACCAGCGCGGCAGGATCAGACATTGCCGATATCCACGCTGGCCTCGTGCTTGATCAGATCGATGACGCGGCAATCCGCACACATCTTGAGCCGCTCGAGCGAGCCGGGCTCGCCGAACATCGAGTGGCCGGCAAGCCTCGCGAGCATGGTGCTGATCAGCTTTTCAGTCCCCAGTGGCTTACCGCAAGTAATGCACTTGAAGATGGCGGCCTCGTTGACCACCTGCGGCGCCCTGGCCTCCGGCAAAAGATTCAATCGTGGGGCGAGGGTGATGGCCTGCTCCGGGCATGTGACCGCACAGAGTCCACACTGGACGCATTTGCTTTCGATGAAACGCAATTGCGGGGTTTCCTGATTGTCGAGCAATGCGCCTTCGGGACAGCTGCCCACACACGCGAGACACATCGTGCAGGTATCGCGATTGACCACGATGGTGCCGAAGGGCGAGCCCGCCGGAAGGGCAATTTCGCGTTGCGGCTGCGGGGCATGCTTCGACAAATGCTCGATCGCAAATGCCGCGCTCGCCCGCTTGTCGTTGGTGAGCGCGAAGACCGCCGGTGAGCGCACCGCGAGCGCGGCCGGCCAGCTCCAGAGGGCTGCATCGAGCGCCCGATGATCCGTGGCTTCGAAGACGCGAAAATGCTCGCCCTGATAGCCGAGGCCCTGGGCGATGGCATCGGCGATGCGCATCTCGCGGAGCAGCGCTTCGCGGTATTGGGGTGCTTCATCTCCGGTCATGAGCACCGCCACCTGACTGGCGCCGTAGGCAAGCGCCGCCAGCCACAGGTCGAGCCCTACCGACGCCACGTGGTGTACCTCGAGCGGGATGAACCGCGCGGGTATTCCGCGATGCCGGCGGGCCTGATTCGCAAGCAGGCTGCGCGCGTCTTCGGCATGGAACAGGACGCACGCCTCGAAGCCGCCCGCGTTGGTGAAGGTGCCGAGCAACGTCCGCAGACGCCGGCCGGTATCGGCCACCGTCGGGTACGCATAGGTCATGGCCCCGGAAGGGCACACCGTCGCACAGGCGCCGCAGCCCATGCATAGGTGCGGCTCGACCCGCACGTGGTCCCCGTCGGTGCTGATGGCTTGGGCCGAGCACACATCGATGCACTGGGTGCAGCCGATCTTTTTCGAGCGGCTATGGGCACAGATCGAGGGCCTGTAAGCGAAGAATTTGGGCTTATCGAATTCGCCCACCATCGCGGCCAGCGAAATCACAGCCTGCGCCTGCGCCATGGGGTCGGGACCGGGCGCGAGATAGCCCTGCGGCAGTTGATGCATGCGCAGTTGCGGGGTCGGCTGGAGATCGAGCACAAGGTCGAAGCGCTCGGCGCGCACCACATCGCGGCGTTCGAAATCGATCGCGCCGATGGCAGCGCACGCGATAACGCAGGCCCGATGCGAACGGCATCGCTCGAGGTCGATCTGATAGCTCCAGTCGATCGCCTTTTCGGGACACACCTCGATGCAGGCGTTGCAGCGCGTGCACAGGTCGAGATCGATGGGATTGGCTTGCCGCCATTCCACCTCGAAGGCACCCAGCCAGCCGGCAACGCGGTTGATCTCGCCCGAAAACACGGGGAATGAACGCTCCGCGGGCAGATCCATACCGGTCATGCGCCCCGTGGCCAGCACCGTGACCGACAGCTGACCCTCGAGCGCGCGCGCCCAATGCAGCGCGGCGTCGATGGGGCCGGTGATGAGGAGCTGTCCGCCGGATTTGTACGACACCCCCGGCACTGGGTCCGGGTCGGGCAAGGCGGCCATCGCAAGCAGGGCCGCGATCTTGGGCGTTGCGGCTTTCGCCTGCGCGGACCAGCCGCCGGTTTCGCGGATGTTCACGAAGTGGATGGCATGGGTGCGGCCGCCCTCTTCAGCGACCTCGCCCAAGAGGCGCGTTTCCTGAGTGCATGCGACCAGTGCATCGCCCGTGACGCCATTGGCAAATTGCGAGAGCTGCCGCTGGCATAACGAAGTGCCGATGGTGGGCGGCGTAACGAGCTTGAGGGCGCGGGCCAGCGCTTCAGCATCGAGGGGCATCGTGCCGTTGCACGAGCAAAGATGCAGGTTTTTGTCGAGGATGCTCATCGGGTTTTATCAAGCGGCATAGTTTCATCTACGCCGTGGTCATTCGCACACGCGGATTCGTCCTCATGCGCAGTTAAAGGTATCGCGGTGTGGGCCGCCAGGGGTTGGGGCTCGCCGGCGACCGCCTCCGGCAGTTGCGCCTGCCCGGTCTGCACCGGCACTTCTTCCGGCGGCACGTCCTCCACGCAGCCCGCCGCGGTGACCCGCGTTTTGGGCGGATTCAATGTGTAGCGCGCATGGACCATTTGCTCGATTACACCAGGTTCGAGCGGGCTCGGAATCGAATAATCATCGATATACACGTCGAGACCATCCATGATATTGAAGTGCGGATCCTGGAAGAGCTTTTTCAGCGCTGCGCGCTTGACGGTTTCAGCGACCTTCGGCTGCATGAATGCGCCAAAGTCGGACTCGAAGGTCAATGTTTCGACGGGAGGCAAGCGCTGCCCGGACGCCGGCGCGGGGTCCACAACGGCTGACGCGGCGACCGACTCTGGAGCAACCGTTGGCGCCGGTGTGGGCGCAGCCGCTGCGGCAACGCGCGCCGCGGCGAGCTTGCGATCGGACCAGCGCCGCAGTGAAAAGCGGGTATCCGCGAGCTTGTCGTTTTCGATGCTCATGAACGGGGATTTTTGTCCGGCAGTTGCCGCGGGGCGGCGCTGCCCTCGTCGCGCAACGGATCGCGGCGCCGCATCTTCCGTTTGGGTTCAGGTTTGTAATGCTCGGCCACAAAGGGCTCCATCCAGGCGCGCAACTCCGGCGGCAATGGCACCGCGTCTACCTGTTCGCCACCGTCGATCATGCGCGCCGCCTCGTTATAGCTCACCGTGACAAGGCGGGGCTCGGCGGCCGGTCCCTCGGCGGTCCGGGCCTCCGGCTCGAGCATGCGCCACATCACAAACACTTTGGGATCGGGCGCGGAAATATTGAGGAAATAGCCTTCGGCCTCGGACCGGTGCAACTCGAGCGAATAGCCGCAAAATCGCCATCGTTGTGTTTGCGCGTCGCTTCCGAGCGCACTCACGCCCGTTATCGCGCTTTCCGCGATCTCGACCCCGATCGGCTCCCAACGCTCGCTGCCCCACCGATCGTGAAGCGTGGTTCGCTGCATGATGACGTCGACGGAAAACCGCAATGGAGCCATGGTTTTGGCAGGAAGAGCCTTGGTTCGTTCCGGTGCGTGCGCTCGACGGCTTTTCGAGGCGCGCGGATCATACACCCGCGCTCGCGCGTAGCGCCGCTCTGTTAAAATCATTGACCGATCCAACGTAGCGCACACCCTTCGACGCCACTCATGGCCCTGATCATCCCGCTGCATGACCTCCGCAGGTTCGACGACGAGCGCCGCCGCCAATCGCTGGCGGCTGCGGTGCGCGATGCGATACGGACACCCGGGTCCACGGCAGACATCGTAGTCGACACCCGCGGGCGGCCGTTGCATGACCTGCGCATCTCGGTCACCGACCGCTGCAATTTCCGGTGCGTCTACTGCATGCCCCAGGACGTGTTCGGCCGCGATTATCCTTTCCTGCCCCAGGCGGCGCTCCTCACCTTCGAGGAGATCACGCGGCTCGCCCGCCTCTTCGTCGATCGCGGCGTGCGCAAGATCCGCCTGACCGGCGGTGAGCCGCTGCTACGCAAGAACATCGAGCGCCTGATCGAGATGCTGGCGCGCCTTGGCGACATCGATCTTACGCTCACCACCAACGGCGCGCTGCTCGCCCGCAAAGCGATGAGCCTGCGCAGTGCGGGCCTCATGCGCATCACGGTCAGCCTGGATTCGCTCGATGACGCCACCTTCCGCGCGATGAATGACGTCGACTTTCCCGTGGCGAGGGTGCTCGATGGCATCGATGCCGCCGCCGCGGCGGGACTCGCGCCGATCAAGATCAACATGGTCGTCAAGCGCGGCGAGAACGTGTCGAGCATCGTGCCTCTGGCCCGCCATTTCAAGGGCTCGGGCCACATCGTGCGCTTCATCGAGTACATGGATGTGGGTGGCACCAATGGCTGGCGCATGGACGATGTGGTGCCGGCAGCAGAAATCGTGGG
>JANXZT010000552.1 GCA_025355395.1 Betaproteobacteria bacterium | reverse complement strand
TCCACGCAAAACGATGTCCTGCTGAAGAGAGCGCGAACAAGAGCGCGAGCGTGGATGTCGCGAACAACAGGGTGCCCACCGCATCGGCACGAAACGGCTTCATCGCCGTCTGCTTGGGCAGCGGGATGCGCATTGCCAGTGCAGCGGCCAAGAGGCCGAGCGGGATGTTGATCGCGAAGACCGAGCGCCAGCCGAAATGCTCGGTCAGATAAGCGCCGAGCACCGGGCCAGCGGTGCTCGACAAGGCGAACACCGCAGCGAAATAGCCACCGAAGCGGCCGCGCTCGCGTGGCAGCACGTGCTCGCCGATGATGGATTGCGCCATCGTCATGAGGCCGCCGCCACCGAGTCCTTGCAAGGCGCGTGCAATGATGAGCGTGGTCAGTGTTGGCGCCAGCGCGCAGGCAATCGAGGCCAATCCAAAGATCGCCAGTGCCGCCAGCAACAGCCGGCGACGACCAAAGCTGTCCCCCAGATGTCCGTAGATCGGCGCCGCAATCGTCGCCGCCAGGAGATACGCCACCACCACCCAGGACAGATCGGTGACGCCGCCCACGGTGCTGGCGATGGCAGGCAGCGCGCTCGCGAGAATCGTCTGGTCCGCCGCCGCCAGGAACATTGCCACCATGACCCCGGGAAATATCAGCCGGAACGCTTCCTTGGTGGTGAGGGCTGCGCTCTTTTCGTCCCACGAGCCGGCGGCGACGCATTGCTGCGGGATAGGATCGGTAGTCTTCGACGCACGTTTGTTCATGGTTGGGCGCTTGCGATCTTATGCGCTTGAGCGGGGTTGCAAAGGATGGGTTGGACCGTGCGCAACGGGCATTATTGATGATTACCGAAATAAGTGACAGCTGCGGCAAGTTTCCCGTCGTTCCCGCCCCCGACTAAAGCACTCGAGGTGCCGCGCCACCCGGTGTATGTATGATCAAAGTTCCTGGCGCGTTTTCGGAACCGGTCTTGGTATGTCCGTAGCTGTCCTCCCGACCCGGCCGCATTGGGCGCCCCCCGGCACATGTTTCTCCGCGCCAAGGTCGTCGCTGCGTGGCACGTCGATCGACGCACGCGTGAAGTGCGGCGGGAGATGTTGCGCACGATGTTGCGTCTCACGCTGGCCAGCGTCGGAGCTGCCATCGTCGCCACCGACCGCAAGAGCCGGGTGTGAAACAAAATACGCAGCCTGCGAAAACATCTCGGCAGAGCAAGCCTCCGCCGCCTTTCCCGATTGTCGGCATCGGTGCCTCGGCGGGAGGCTTGGAGGCGTTCACGCAACTCCTGAAGCATCTGCCGACCGACACGGGCATGGGCTTGGTGCTGGTGCAGCATCTCGACCCGACCCATGAGAGCGAGTTGACCCGGATTCTGGCGAGGGCCACGACTATGCCCACGCTCGAGATCACGCACAACGTCCAGGTCGAGCCGAACCATGTTTATGTCATCCCGCCCAATGTCAACATGGTCATCGCCAAGGGGGTGTTGAAACTCTCGCCAAGGCCGCAGGGACGCACGCCGCAACATCCCATCGATGTCTTTTTCGAGTCGCTGGCGCAGGACCAGCGCGAGCGGGGCATCGGCGTGGTTCTTTCCGGCACCGCCACCGACGGCACGCTGGGGCTGGAAGCCATCAAGGCCGAGGGGGGTATCACGTTCGCACAGGACGAATCGGCCAAATACGATTCGATGCCGCGCAGCGCCGTGGCGGCGGGATGCGTGGATTTCGTTCTCTCGCCGGAGAAAATCGCGAAGGAACTGGCGCGGATTGCGAAACATCCTTACGTCATCGGTTCACCCGGCGAAGCCAGCACCCCGGATACGTCGGAAGAAGATGCGCGCGCGTCCGGCGAAAACGAGAGGGAGTCATCGACCGCGCACCAGGACGATACCACCCCCCTGCCCTCGGGCGGACACGGAACGCCTGCTGTTGGCGCCAAGCAAGCCCGCGCCGAAGCGGAACGGGGCCATCCGCGCCCTGAAGACGATGGCTTCAAAAAAATCCTTCTTCTCTTGCGCAACCATTGCGGCGTGGATTTCTCGCTCTACAAATCCACCACCATTCAGCGGCGTATTGCACGGCGGATGGTGTTCAGCAGGCACACGGGCTTCGCGGACTACGCGAAGTTCCTTCGCAGCAACGTCAAGGAGCTCGACACGCTCTTCTCCGACGTGCTCATCTCGGTGACCAGTTTCTTTCGCAACCCGGAAGCCTTCGACGTCTTGACGCGCGTCGTCTTTCCCAAAATCCTCAGGCAGCGGCGCAATGGACCGGTGCGCGTCTGGGTGCTGGGTTGTTCCACGGGCCAAGAAGCCTACTCGATCAGTATGGCGTTCTCTGAAGTCTCCGACAACGTCCCTCGCGCGCCCAAGCTCCAGGTCTTCGCCACCGATTTGAACGACACGCTGCTCGACAAAGCCCGCGCCGGTCTCTATGCCAAGAGTCTCGCGGCGGACATTTCGCCGGAACGGCTGCGGCGGTTTTTTGTCGAGGAGCAAGGCGGCTACCGTGTCATCAAGCCGTTGCGCGAGGCGGTCGTCTTTGCCAGGCAAAATCTCATCAGCGACCCGCCATTCTCGCGCATGGACCTCATTTGTTGCCGCAATCTGCTGATTTATCTCGAACCGGCTTTGCAGAAGAAGGCCCTGCCCACCTTTCATTACGCGCTCAAGCCGGAAGGATTTTTGTTCCTCGGCGCATCGGAATCCGTGGGCCAGTTCACCGACCTGTTCGAGCCGGTGGACAAGAAGCAAAAAATCTATTCGAAGAAGCCTGCGGCAAGGCTCCCGCATCAGCTTCCCGCGATGCGCCCTGGTCCGGCCGAGAAGGAGCGACGCCCGGTCGCATTGCCGCCCGCGCTGCCGGAAGGGCTCCGCGCCGAGTTGAGCGCCCAGCGCGAGGCTGACCGGCTCATGGTCAACGAATTTGCGCCGCCTGGTGTGCTCGTCAATGCGGAACTGCAGATCGTCCAATTCCGCGGAGCAACCAGCGCGTACCTCACCCCGCCC
>JANXZT010000549.1 GCA_025355395.1 Betaproteobacteria bacterium | reverse complement strand
ACGACTGGTTCGGCGTCATGACCGTGGCCGCGTAGTCTTGGGCGACCCACATAAAGCTCGACCGAATGCTGCTTTGCTACTTTCCGGCGACCAAGTTGTACGCTGGACTGACCTCCGGTTGGCCGACGTCGATGCCAAGGGACTTCAAGATCGGCGCCAGCGTATTTCCGAATTGCTCGAAGGACTGCGAGGAGTCGTATACATCGACAACCTTTAGACTCCCTGTGGATTCATAGCAGCAGTGATACAGACGGCCAGCTGGCCGCTTCACCGGACGGTGAAGCTCAGACCACCACTGCGTAAGCGGTTTAGTTCAACGTAATGTTGACCGCCACGGTGCAGGAGCTTCTCGGCCATTCCGATGTCAGCACGACCATGATCTACACGCATGCTCTCAATCGTGGTGGCCGCGGTGTCATCAGTCCCCTTGATCGGGTGAGGAGCAACGAGTCGTTGCATGATTGACGCGATCTCCGCCACAATGAAAAAGGGGCTCCGACACAGAGCCGCTCTTCTCCATCGCTCCAAATTTCACCAGCGACTCTAATCCCAGCTCAGCGCCCCACCGGTCTGATATTCAATCACCCGCGTCTCGAAGAAGTTCTTCTCCTTCTTGAGATCGATCATCTCCGCCATCCAGGGGAACGGATTGCTGGCCTTCTCGAACAGCGGGTCCACGCCGATCTGCTGGCACCGGCGATTCGCGATGAAGCGCAGGTATTCCTTGAACATCGTCGCGTTCAAACCCAGGACTCCGCGCGGCATGGTGTCCTCGGCGTAGGCGTACTCGAGGTCGACGCCCTTCTTGATGAGCGCGCGAATCTCCTCGCGAAACTCCGGCGTCCACAGGTGCGGGTTCTCGAGCTTGATGGTGTTGACGAGATCGATGCCGAAGCTGCAATGCATCGACTCGTCGCGCAGGATGTACTGGTACTGCTCGGAAGCACCGGTCATCTTGTTCTGCCGGCCCATCGCCAGGATCTGCACGAAGCCGACGTAGAAGAAGAGACCCTCCATGATGCAGGAGAACACGATCAGGCTCTTCAGCAGATCCTGATCGGCTTGCGTGGTGCCGGTCTTGAACAGCGGGTTGGTCAGCACATCGATGAACGGGATCAGGAACTCGTCCTTGTCCCGGATTGACTTCACCTCGTGATAGGCGTTGAAGATCTCCGCCTCGTCGAGCCCCAGGCTTTCCACGATGTACTGGTAGGCGTGGGTGTGGATCGCCTCTTCGAACGCCTGGCGCAAGAGGTACTGCCTGCACTCGGGCGCGGAGATGTGGCGATAGGTGCCGAGGACGATGTTGTTGGCGGCGAGCGAATCGGCGGTGACGAAGAAACCGAGGTTGCGCTTGACGACCAGGCGCTCGTCGTCGGTCAAGCCGTTCGGATTCTTCCATAGCTCGATGTCGCGCTGCATGTTCACTTCCTGCGGCATCCAGTGGTTGGCGCAGCCGGCGAGGTACTTGTCCCAGGCCCACTTGTACTTGAAGGGGACGAGCTGGTTGACGTCGGCATTGGCGTTGATGACCCGCTTGTCTTCCATGCGCACGCGGCGGAAGCCATTGGGCATCGCCTGCTGCTCGACGTCGAGGTCGTGCACGGGTTCATTTGACAAATAAGGCGACAGGATGCCGCCCGCGATGTTGCCCACGGCGCTCGCACGGAGGGTCTCGGGCGTCGGTTCCATCACGCGCGGCTGGGGTGCCGGAGTGGCGAAATCGTCTTCGAACGTCAGCATGGGAAAAGTCTCCTTGAAACCCATCTTATATGGGGGCGCGAGGCCCGTTTTTCATCTACTGCGAAGTGCAAATTATGGATTTTTTCAGGGGCCCGCAGGTCAGCAAATCAGGGGGTGTTGCGTTGGGTAATGGGTAATAGGTAATAGGTAATAGGTAATAGGTAACGCTCCGGGAGGAAAGGGCTTGCGGCGCATCAAACCAGTTCGAGATCACTATCGTCGGCGAGCGATTCGCTCGGGGGCTCCGCCAAGGGGTCGTCACTCCTGGCATTGATGGTCATCAGTCCAATCAGGACCGCTCCGATAAAACTTCCCACCATAAACGCAAAGACCACCCAAGCCATCGAAACCATGGTGTCCTCCGTTGCTGTCAGGTAGTGCGTGAACCACACAGGAGTGCAACCTATTGACACTTACGGATCTGCATGACAACTGCTCCGTCATTCCCGCGCAAGCGGGAATCCATTTGCTACGTGCGAAAATGGATCCCCGCGTTCGCGGGGATGACGATTGAGTTTTGTCACTTACTTTGGGAAAGCTCAGTAATGCCACATCGGCTCGAAAATCCGGCGGCGTCGTTTCAATGCATTGCGTTCAGCTTCTCGTACAGGTAATCCGGGGCGAAATCGACGCCGTGGTGCCAGGCGATCGTCGCGAGTCCGTAATCCAGGTAAAAGTCGGCGAAGCGCAGGCGATCACGCAGGAGCTCGAAGTGCTCCCCATACAGATCGTCGGCTAAATCGACCACCCCTTTGCGTCCATCATTGAATTCCAGCCAAACTTTGTAATCCCCGAGATAGCGGGCCTCAATGACGTGGCGTTGTATGTTCTCGTATCGGGCCAACGGGTCCTCCGTAGGGCGAGTGTGATGAACCGGCCGTGCCGCGGACCAGCGGTTGCCCGCCTTCCTCGGTCCGCGCATGCCTTGCGCTGCGGTCGACAAGCACCGGTTGCCCGGCGCCCGCCGTCTTGCGTGCTGCCTTGCCGCTCATTCGCCGCGGTCGCGTTCGGGCATCTCGCGGGCGCGTGAGGGCTCGGGCAGGTCCACATTGCGACGCTGTCCGGCTTCCCTGATGCGCACGTCACGTACATCCGAGGCCGGCCAGCGCCAGTGGCGTCGTCCGGTCTCATCGGTGTAGTGCTCCCATCCGTCGGTCTTGGCGTTCATCGTTTCACCCTCCTGTCCGGGTTACGCGGTGCGGTTACTGCTGTTAGTAAGCCTCATGCCCGGCGCCCGTCTGCTGCAAGCCTGCGGGTCGCTCGTGCCACTTCGTTGCCTTGCTGCATGCTTCAACTGCGACTGCTGCGAGGGCACGGCCCTCTCTCTTGCTCGTCCGCCGGCGCCAAAACCGGTGCTGCTTATCGGATATCGGCTGGCGCACGACTGGTCTTGATATGTCCTTTAACGTTTCTGGTCCTGGACCGCCATAATTGATGCAGCTCATGCGACGGCGCGCCCCGAGGGCAGCGTCGCATTCCTCATCACTGGCACGCTTCGCATGTCGGGTCGGTCAACAAACAGGCTTGGCCCTCGGACTCCACGACGCCGGGGGTGGCAATATGGCTGCCGCCCGACGGCACCGCGTTCAGCTCGCCACCTTTGCCGGTGGACTTCTCGGCGGAGGTCGCGGCCAATGTGCGCAGGTAATAGGTAGTCTTGAGTCCACGCACCCACGCCAGGCGATACGTTTCGTCGAGCTTCTTGCCCGAGGCGCCGGCCATGTAGATGTTGAGGCTCTGCGCCTGGTCGATCCATTTCTGGCGGCGCGCGCCGGCTTCGACAATCCAGCGGGCGTCGACCTCGAATGCCGTTGCATACAGCGTGCGCAGGTCGGCGGGCACCCGATCAATCTTGGCCAGCGAGCCATCGAAGTATTTGAGGTCCGCGAGCATCACTTCGTCCCAGAGATTGAGCTTCTTCAACTCCGCCACGAGGTGATCGTTGACGACCGTGAACTCGCCCGAAAGGTTCGACTTCACGTAGATGTTCTGATACTCGGGCTCGATCGAGGCCGCGACCCCGATGATGTTGGAGATGGTGGCGGTCGGCGCGATGGCGATGCAATTGGAGTTGCGCATCCCGTGCGCCTTGATGCGGCCGCGCACGAGGCTCCAATCCATCGATTCGGTTTCATCGACATCGACGTATCCGCCACGCTCCGCGCGCAGGAGCTTCAGCGAATCCTGGGGCAGGATGCCCCGATCCCACAGGCTCCCGCGATACGAAGCGTACTTGCCGCGCTCTTCGGCGAGCTCGGTGGAGGCCAGGTAAGCGTAGTAGCACACCGTTTCCATCGAGCGGTCGGCGAACGCCATTGCGCCTTCGGAGCTGTAGGGCAGATGCAGGAGGTGCAGGCAATCCTGGAAGCCCATGATGCCCAAGCCCACCGGCCGGTGCTTCAGATTCGAGTTGCGCGCCTTGGTCACGGCGTAGTAGTTGATGTCGATGACGTTGTCGAGCATGCGCATTGCGGTGCGAATGGTCGCCTGCAGCTTGACGCTATCGAGCTCATAGGTGGCGCGATCGCCCTTGCCCACGATCTTCATGTGGGCGAGGAGGTTCACCGAACCCAGGTTGCACACTGCAATCTCGCTCTCGCTGGTGTTGAGCGTGATTTCGGTGCACAGGTTCGAGCTGTGCACGGTGCCCATGTGTTGCTGCGGCGAGCGCACGTTGCAGGCATCCTTGAACGTAATCCACGGATGGCCGGTCTCGAACAGCATCGACAGCATCTTGCGCCACAGCTGCAGTGCCGGCACCTTTTTGTAGAGCTTCAACTCGCCCCGTGCGATTTTTTCTTCATGGCGCGCGTACGCTTCTTCGAAGGCACGGCCCCACTTGTCGTGAAGGTCGGGCACGTCCGAGGGCGAGAAGAGCGTCCAGTCGCCGCCTTCCATCACCCGCTTCATGAACAGATCGGGGATCCAGTTGGCCGTATTCATGTCGTGCGTGCGGCGGCGATCATCCCCGGTGTTCTTGCGGAGCTCGAGAAACTCCTCGATGTCCAGATGCCAGGTTTCGAGATACGTGCACACCGCGCCTTTGCGCTTGCCGCCCTGGTTCACGGCAACGGCGGTGTCGTTCACCACCTTGAGGAAGGGCACGACGCCCTGGCTCTTGCCGTTGGTGCCCTTGATGTGCGAGCCCATGGCGCGCACGTTGGTCCAGTCGTTGCCGAGGCCGCCGGCGAACTTGGAAAGCAGCGCGTTTTCCTTGATCGCTTCGTAGATGCCGTCGAGGTCGTCGGAGACCGTCGTCAGGTAGCAGGACGAAAGCTGCGAGCGGTGGGTGCCGGAATTGAAGAGCGTGGGAGTGCTCGACATGAAGTCGAAGGTGGAAAGCACGGTATAGAACTCGATCGCGCGCGCTTCGCGGTCGACCTCGTTCAGCGCGAGGCCCATCGCCACGCGCATGAAAAAGCATTGCGGCAACTCGAAGCGGCGGCCCGAATTGCCGTGCGCCGCATGTTGATCGATGAGGAAATAGCGATCGTAGAGTGTTTGCAGGCCGAGGTAGCCGAACTGCAGATCGCGCTCGTGCTTCAACGCCGCGCCGAGCTTCGTGAGGTCGTATTGCGCCATCGCCTCGTTCAGGAGGCCGATCTTGACGCCGTGTTTTACGAATTTCGGAAAGTACTCCGGATACCTGGTGGCCATGTCGGCTTGCGAGGCTTCCTCGCCCAGCGCCTCGAAGCGGATCGCATCGAGCAGCAGCCGCGCCGTCACAAAGCTGTATGCCGGATCCTTTTCGATCAGCGTGCGCGCGGCGAGCACCACGCACTTGCGGACCTCGTCCATCGGCACGCCGTTGTACAAATCCTTGAGCGTGGCTTTGAGGATGCGCGCCTGCTCGACATCGGCGAGCCCAGTGCAGGATTCGGCCACCAGCGCCGTCAGCCGATCGAGATCGAGCGGCTTCTGGATCCCGTTGTCGAGGACCATGATGGCCGAGTCGACCTTGCTGCCGCGCTGCACCTTTTCGTGCGCGCGCTCCTGCGAGCGCTTTTCGCGATAAAGCACGTAGGCGCGGGCCACCTCATGCTGGCCGCCGCGCATCAGCGCCAGCTCGACCTGATCCTGGATTTCCTCGATATGGATGGCCCCGCCCTCGGGCTTGCGCTTCATCAGGGCGGCCACCACCGCGTCGGTCAGCCGCGACACTTCTTCGCGCACCCGGGCCGAGGCGGCGCCCTGGCCGCCGTTGACGGCCAGGAAAGCCTTGGTCATGGCAATCGTGATCTTGGCCGGCTCGAAACCCACCACGGCGCCGTTGCGGCGGATGATCTTGTACTGGGCGAAACGCGGATCAGCACTGGGTGCCGTTGCGCTCCCGGGTTCGCCGGCCAGCCTATCGCTCGGAGAGTGGTTAGGGGTGCCGGCGGAAGCGCGGGTCAGTTGCATGGACTTTAGTCTCCTGGTGCCAAAGCTTGTGATTTATGACGACTGCCGCAGCGGTTCGACCCGATGCCTGGTTGCTTGGTTGCCGGCTGCCCGGTTGTGTCACGGCCCGTCCTGCCTGCAAGCCCGCCGGAAAGGACCCCTTGGGAGCGCTCCGTCGCGCTGGCTTGGACGTCCCGCCGGGCAGCCCCTCGAAGCGTTGCGCCAAGGCACACCCGCATCCAAAATCTACTACATCTTGTGTCTGATTGCGTTGGCAACACAAAGAATAGTGGCCGTCCGGTCACCTGGCAAGGACTATTTCATCCACATTACGCACCTTGTAAAAGGCCCGAAGAAACAGCCGCTTGTAAAAAAGCTTCCGATTCGTCCACGACTGATCAACCGCTTGTCCACCACCTTATCCACCGCCTTATCACAGCGAAAAATAAATCGGGCGAACGTTGCAGAATTGCGACAAACCGGGCCAGGGTTAAGTTGCAAAACAGCGCCGCGGCGCAACAACGCCCACCGGCATTTGCTTAAATTTCAGGCGCAACTCTTACCGATTCGCAGCGTACGCTTGGGTTCCGGGCGTTTGCCGCGATGCAGCATCGATTGGGTGTCGCGCCATTTTGGGAGAAGAACGGGTGCGGCCGCCCGGTCGAGGCTTCGAGCCTGACGGAGTTGCGATAGGCGAGGGGGAACATCCGAGCGAGGTGCGACGGGCGTGTTCCGCATGACGGGACGGTGATTGCGCGGCTCATCTTCACCGGGCAAACTGGATTGCCATTTTATCGACGCTACGGTCCGTCGATGCTGGCTTTGCCGTAATCGGTGCTCGCGCGTTCAAGGAAGCGCCCATGCCGCGGTTTGCCGCCAATCTTTCGTTTCTATTCACGGAAGTGCCGTTCCTCGAACGCTTCGCCGAAGCCGCGCGCGCGGGATTCACTGCCGTCGAGTTCGCGTTTCCGTACGCGTACAAGGCGAACGACGTGCTCGAGCGGGCGAAGACGCACGACCTGCAGGTGGTGCTGATCAATGCGCCGCCCGGCGATTGGGAAGCCGGTGACCGCGGTACGGCATCACTCTCGGGGCGCGAGCACGAATTTGCGGCGGGGATTGCCACCGCCCTCAACTACGCGCAAGTGCTGCATTGCTCACGACTGCATGTGATGGCAGGTGTGGTGAAGCCCGATTTCGATCCCGCCGTGACCGAAAAACGCCGTGCGCAGCAACGCGCCGTGTTCGTGCGCAACGTGCGCTATGCGTGTGCCGAAGCGGCCGGGGCCGGCGTTACCGTGCTGCTCGAAGCACTCAATCCCATCGATGTGCCCAATTACCTCTACACCACGCAGGCCGAGGCGCATGCGTTGCGCGCCGAGGTGGGGGTGGCCAACCTCAAGGTGCAGATGGACCTGTATCACGCGCAGCGCGTCGAAGGCGGGCTTTCCGAGAAGTTGACAAAGTGGTTGCCCGATATCGGCCACATCCAGATTGCCGGCGTGCCCGATCGGCACGAGCCCGACCTCGGCGAAATCAATTACCCGTATCTTTTCGAGCTTCTGGACGAGCTCGGCTATCCGGGATTCATCGGCTGCGAGTACCGGCCCGCCACCACCACCTGGGCGGGCCTGACATGGCGTGAGCGCCTCCTCAGTCGGTGCTGACGGAAACGTGCTGTTCAGAGCGAGACGCTCATGCCGCCGTCGATCATCAATAGCTGGCCGGTCATGTAGTCGGAGGCGGATGAGGCGAGGAAAACGGCAAGCCCGGCGATTTCAGCCGGCTGGCCCCAGCGCCCGGCCGGGGTACGCTGGCATACCCACGCATCGAACTCGGCATTGTCCATCAACGTCCGGTTCATCTCGGTCGCAAAATAACCCGGCGCAATCGCATTGACCTGGATGTTGTGGCGCGCGAGCTCCACCGCCATGCCGCGCGTCAATTGGCGCACGCCGCCCTTGGCCGCCGTGTAGGGCACTACGGTCGAGCGGCCGAGCTCGCTCATGAGGGACGCGATATGAATGATCTTGCCGCGTTTGCGCGCAATCATGCCCGGCAACGCCGCTTGCGAGACCATGAACGGCGCGGTGAGATTGGTGGCGATGATGGCGTCCCATTCGTCTTCCGGAAAATCTTCCATCGGGTGACGGCGCTGAATGCCCGCATTGTTCACAATGATGTCGAGCCGCCCATGACGCGTTTCGATGTCCGCGATGGCCGCGCGCGCCGCCGCGCGATCGGTCACGTCGAAGATGCTCGCCGAAGCGCGATGGCCGGCCTCGGTCAATGTGCGCACCGCTGCGGTGAGCTCATCGGGTTTGCGTCCGCTCAGGATGACCGTGGCACCGGCCTCGGCCAGTCCCCTGGCCATCGCCAACCCCAGCCCGCGGTATGCGCCGGTGACCAGTGCGATGCGATCGTCGAGTCCGAAGGGATGGCGGGTCATGTGCGCCTCGCTTGAGGGGAATGCGCGATTGTAGATGATCGCGCGTCGCCGTACGGCGACGCTGAGGTGTCGTCTGCTGGCGACGAAACCTCGAAAAATTCGGTCATTGACGCTTTTTTGCCAAAAATAACGGTTTGATGCCGGTTAATGGCGAGGGACTGTTGCGTGGC
>JANXZT010000542.1 GCA_025355395.1 Betaproteobacteria bacterium | reverse complement strand
GTTGGCCGCGAGCAGGTCGCGCCGCACGAAGGTGCGCAGGAGCCGGTGGCGCACCTGCTCCTGCACATTCACCTCCACGATGGCGGTCGCATCGAGCCCGGTGGTGGCACGGAAGACGACCCCGCCCGCCGCATCGGACTCGAACACGCCGTCGATGACCACGCAGTGGAAGTGCAGGTGGGCATTGAGGGTGAAACCGAAGCGGTGGATGAAGGCGACCGCGCCGAGGCGCGCCGCGAGACCTGATCCTGGACGGTGCGTGCGCAGGCATTGCTCCACCACGCGCAGGAACACCCGCAGGGCGGCACCCTGGAGGTCGGCGTCGCGGTACAGAAAGTAGCGCCGGCGCTTCGGCGCCGCCAACACCCACTGCCGCACCGGCGGCGTGGGAAAACGTGATCGGTGAGATGCGCCGCCGTCGCCACCATGCGCCGGGTATTGCATGATGGGCAGACGCCGCGTCCCTTGCACGAGAAAGCGATCAGGAAGTCGTGCCCGCACTGCCCACAACGGGCCCGGGTGAAGCGGTGGGCGAGGATGCCGCAGTCGAGATAGCGGCGGAACTCTTGCTCGACGTGGGCGGGTACCGGCGGACATTCGACGAATCGCGCAGATGGTCGCTTGCGGAGAATCGCGACCGGTTTCCGTCACGCTCGATCAGTTCCATTGGCCGGACCGAAGCAATTGACGAGGCGCAGAAACGGACGGCCCGACCAGCGTGCACCTGACCCTGCGTGCGCGATCAAATCCAGTCAGGGTTTCGCAATCACCCACACCCACGTTGTGACGGAGTAAGCGTTCGGCTCGCGACGAGAGTCCGCTCGGGCCCCAATGCGGGATACTGGCGGCGCAACCTCTTGCGCACTACGTGTTCCAAATGCCAAAGCCTGCACACATTCGCCTGTCGGACCTGCGTGGTTTCCACCGGCTGGCCAACGATGCCACCGTGGGTCTGGCCGACCTCGTCGAGGCCATGCACCAAACCATTGCCCGGACGCCGGGCATTATCGGTAAGTCGCCAAAGGGACGGACAAACGGCATCACCGGACTGGTTTACAGGTCCGTCCGCGGCGTCACCCGCCTTGTCGGCGTCGGTGTCGACGGTCTGCTTGGTTTGCTCGCGCCGTTAGTCGCGGAGAAACAGTCCTCGCAGGAACGAGAAGCCATCCTGGCGGCGCTAAATGGAGTGCTCGGTGACTATCTGGTCGCATCCGGCAATCCGTTGGCCATTACCATGTGCCTGCGCGCGACCGGGACGTCGCTCAAAATTACCAGGGCCGCATTGGCCGCCGCGTTTCCGGACCCGGGTCGAAAAATGCTCGTCCTGGTGCATGGACTGTGCATGAACGATTTGCAGTGGCTTCGGGAGGGTCACGACCATGGTGCGGCCCTGGCGCGTGATCTTGGCTACACGCCGGTTTACCTGCACTACAACACCGGCCGGCATATTTCCACCAACGGCCGTGAATTTGGCGACCTGATGGAAATGCTTCTGCGTGAATGGCCGTATCCGATCGACCAAGTGGCCATCATCGGCCACAGCATGGGGGGCCTGGTGGCACACAGCGCCTGCCACTACGCAGCACTCGGCGGCCACGCCTGGCCCAAGCGCCTGGACCATCTTGTCTTCCTGGGTACGCCTCATTTCGGCGTCCCCTTGGCACGCGCTGGCACTTGGGCGGATTTTATGGTCGGGATCAGCCCGTACACCGCGCCGTTCGCGCGACTGGGGAAAGTCCGTAGTGCGGGGATCAACGATTTGTCCCACGCAAATCTGCGCGACGACGACTGGCAAGCGACTCCTGCGGCGAGCCTGCGCGTCGCCCGTAGTCCGTTGCCGCTACCCGGCGGCGTTCGTTGCTACGCCGTAGCGGCGAGCAAACAGGAGCGGCCGAATTCCGCCGGAACAAAGATCCGTGGGGACGGACTGGTACCGGTAAACAGTGCGTTGGGCCGCCACCGCGACGCTGCTTTGAACCTTGCGCTCCCGGAAACCCATCGATGGGTGGGATATGGAACGGGACATCTCGACCTGCTCAGTCGCGTTGAAGTGTATGAACGAATCAGACGCTGGCTGGCAGTTGACCCTGAACCCATCTAATTGAGTTTCCCGGTCAAGCGACCGGTATCGACCGCATTGCGACCTTCGAATGACGCAATCCGACCAGGGGCCGTCATTCGACTTCCTCGAGAGCAAACGTTCGGGTCCATTACGCTAAGTGGAGAAGGCGGACTGCCATCTCCGCATGCGCGGCGAGGCGATTCCCGTCTCCACAACGACGCTTTTGACTCACTTCTATACCGCCTCCCGCTCCATCGCCGCTTCGGCCATCAGGCTGTCGGCGTCGCGATAGATCGAGGCGACAGCGAGTACGCGGCCATTGCGCTTGTATCGCAGCACACAATCGCGGGTTGCGATGTCACCATCGATCGCCAGCTCGTCCCACGTCTCGGCGTGGCCCACGTAGTTGATTGGGACGTCGTAGTGTTGGCTCCAGAAGAACGGCACGGCGTCGAATCTCTCCCGGCCGCCAAGCATGTTGAGCGCGGCGGTCTGGCCCTGGCGCTGTGCGACGACCCAGTGTTCGACGCGGATCGCCGCGCCGCTGTGCGGGTCGGGCCAGCGGGCGATGTCGCCCGCCGCAAAGATTCCAGGTGCGCTGGTTTCCAGGTATTCGTTGACCGTCACACCGCGGTCGATCGCGAGGCCGGCCTTCTCGGCGAGCGCCAGCCGCGGCCGCACACCGACGCCGGCGACGACCAGGTCCGCGCTGATCGTGCCGCCGCTTTTCAGTGTCACTTGGCGCGCGTCGATCGCGGTCGCCGTGTCCTCCAGGTGGAAGATCACGCCGTGCTCTTCGTGCAGGCTGCGCACGAAGTCCCCCATCTGCGGGCCCAGCACGCGCTCCATCGGCCGCTTGTCCGGCGCCACGACGTGCACCTCGATGCCGCGCGTGCGTAGTGCGGCGGCGACCTCGAGGCCGATGAAACTCGCGCCCATCACGACGGCGCGCCGTGTCGTTGCCGCCCGCGCGATGATGGCGCGGCAATCACCGAGGGTTCGCAGCGTGTGCACGTGCGGCAGGTCCATGCCCGGTAGCGGCAATCGGACCGGCTCGGCGCCGGTCGCGAGCAGCAGCCGGTCGTAGGCGACCTTGCTGCCATCGCCAAGCGCGACCTCGCGCGCACGTACGTCGATATCGGTGACGGTCGTCTTCAGCCGCAAGTCGATGCCGTGTTCGGTGTAGAAGCTGTCTTCGCGCAGCGGGACCCACTCCTCCGGCGCGCTGCCGGCCAGGTAGTCCTTGGACAAGTTCGGCCTGTCGACGGGCGGCGCGTCATCGTCGCTCAGCATCACGATGCCGTCCTGGTAGCGCTGGCGACGCAGCATCTCTGCGGCGGCGAAACCGGCCGCGCCGCCGCCGATGATTACGATCTTCCGCGGCGATCCGGGTGCCGGTGCCGGTGTGACACGGGCGCTCGGTGTCGGCGGCGCTTTCTCGCGCACGAACACCTTGTCGTTGCGCAGCTCGGTCGACCAGCACGCGAGGGGACGAAGCGCCGGCGCGCGCACCGCTTCCCCGGTCCGCAGGCTGAAGCAGGCGTGGTGCCGCGGGCAGCGCACGGTGTCGTCGACCATCAGCCCTTCCGCGAGCGGACCGTTGTAGTGGGTACAAACGGCGCCGATCGCGAAGAACTCGTTGCCGCGGCGCGCGAGCAAGACCGCGTTCTCGCCGACGTGACCGGCCAGCATCTTGCCATCGGCGAGAATGTCGGTCGCCACACCCAGTGTCAGGTCAGGACCGGTCGTTTCGGATTGGGCAGCGCTCATATCGATCTCCGGTTACCACGCCATCGCCGGAACTTCCGGCAAGGACTGGCGTGGCAGGTTTCGTCAGGTCCTACGCGGGATGCCTGTGCATAGTGCAAGCACACGCATCATGCACCCGCCGATGCCGGAAGTGCCGTACTGACGACGCACCGACTGGTTTCGCGCGGTGGAACCGGCAATGACGCGACGTCCTGAGCAGGCAGTTTGGCGCATTCGGTACTGCGTTGGTCGGGATATCGGCCTATAGTCATGGGGGCAACCCGCCCTGTTACCGGCGCACAAGGAGCGAACACCATGTCCCACAAGCCCCCGAAGGAAGACAAGAAGAAGCCGTTGCAGACACCCAAGGAGAAAAAGTTGATCAAGCAGCAAAAGAAGCACGCCGGGGGCGCGGTTCCGTTAATCAAGCATTGACCCCTTACGCAGTAGCGAGGTGACTTGTCCGGCATCGGGCACGTGGGAGGCTGTGTCACTCCCAGGACGCGTGGCCGATGATGCACCGTTTAAATTTCGACGCGCGTTCCCAATTCCACGACTCGGTTGGTCGGGATGTTGAAGAAGTCCGTGATACTTCCAGCATTGCGGGCCATGGCCGCGAACATGCGGTCGCGCCAAAGCGTCATCCCCTTGCCGTCCGCGGCCGGCACGATCTTCTCCCGCGAGAGGAAATAGGAAACCTCCATGGGATCAAGCTGTAGTCCGAACGGTCCGCAAAGCTCCAGCGCGAGTGGAACGTCCGGCCGGTCCATAAAACCGTAACGCACGATGATCCGCCAGCAATTGTGCTCTAGCTGTTCGCAGGCAACTCGTTCATCAGGAGGCACCCACGGCGTGTCTCGAAATTCAACGGTAAGGAACGCGTTGTGTTCGTGCAGCACCTTGTAGTGCTTGAGGCTGTGCAGCAACGCGTGCGGTGTCGCGTCAGGCGTCGAAGTGAGGAAAACCGCCGTTCCGGGAACGCGTAGTGGAGGCGAAACAAACAGCGACTTCAGGAATGATCCAAGCGGATATGCAGAATCTTGTAGGCGATCGTAGAGCATTTTCCGTCCATGGCGCCAAGTCACCATGACCGTGAAGATCACGGCGCCCAATAACAGCGGGAACCATCCGCCCTCGAAGACCTTGTGCAAGGCGGCGGCGAAAAATGTCGCGTCCACCAAAGCGAAAAAGCCCGTAGCGAGCAAGCAAAGCCATAGCGGGTAGTGCCAACCATAACGGATGACGAAGAACGTCAGGAACGTGGTGACTAGCATGGTGCCCATCACCGCGACGCCGTACGCCGATGCGAGCTTGGTTGACGAACCGAAACCGATTACCGCGGCCGTGACCACGACAAGCAGGATCCAGTTCACCGCCGGTACATAGATTTGCCCCATGGTCCTGGCGGACGTGTGGTGAATGGTCATACGCGGCAGGTAACCCAGCTGAATCGCCTGTTGCGTCATTGAGTACGCGCCGGAAATCGTCGCCTGGGACGCGATAACCGTTGCTGCCGTGGCCAATGTCACCATTGGATACAGGGCCCAAGAGGGAAACGCCAGGTAAAACGGATTTGCGATCGCCATTGGATCGGCGATCAAGAGCGCCCCTTGTCCGAAGTAGTTCAGTACCAGGGCCGGTGCCGCGACTGCGAACCATGCAATGCGGATCGCGCGCTTGCCGAAATGCCCCATGTCAGCGTAGAGCGCTTCGGCGCCGGTAATGGCGAGCAGCACCGAACCCAGTACAAGAAACGATGAAAAGCCGTGCGCGGTGACGAAGTGCAGGGCATGCCCCGGGAGGAGCGCTTCCAGGACGGACGGCGTCCTCGCGATGTTCCAGACACCGACGGCTCCGAGGGCCAGGAACCATAGCGCGCACACCGGCCCGAATACCATGCCAATCACTCCGGTGCCATGCTTCTGGATCAGGAACAACGCTACGAGAACGCCCGTTGCGATCGGCACGACGTAGGGCTTGAACGCCACCGTTTCAACTTCCAGCCCCTCAATCGCCGAAAGCACCGAAATGGCGGGCGTCAGTACAGCGTCGCCGTAGAAGAGCGCGGCTCCAAACACTCCAATAACCAGAAGTGACGAACTAAGCCGAGGGCGATCGCGAATGGCCGCGGTTGCGAGGGCCATCAGCGCCATGATGCCGCCTTCACCACGGTTGTTGGCGCGCAGCACAAGCGTCACATACTTGAGCGACACGACAATCATCAGCGTCCAGAAGATTGCCGATATGCCGCCGAGGATGTTCGCGCGCGTAAGTGCGATGCCGTACTGTGGATTGAACGTTTCCTTTACTGCATAAAGCGGGCTCGTCCCAATGTCGCCGTAGACGACCCCGAGAGCGAGAAGCGCCAGCGCCGCCGTAGCCTGCCTCGGGGCGACTCTGCCAGCGCCAGCCGGATTTCCGGTGGGTGCGTCGGTGATGGTAGTCATCGGGGTCTAGCTTAGCCCTAGTTGCGTCGCCTATGCGCGCCGCACCCGAATTCTTTACAGGATTTTTACGCGCGCGATGCGCTAGAGATCTATATGAAGCAGTTGAGGGATAAGCTCGAGATCGATCCGGTACGACCTCGCCATTTGCTGACGGAGGCGGGGATCGGTTACCGATTGGTCATGGGTGAGGAGTCCCGATGACTGCGTACTCTCGCCGACTCTAAGAAGCGGAAACACAAGTTCTCCGTAGAGATCCTGGTGTAGACAGTTGTAGTCGCCCTCCCGGTGCTGCAGCAGCCGTGGAGGTTCTGATCGAAAGTCAACTGAGCTTGACGGCGAATCCCCGCTCGACGCCTGGGCGCGCCATCATCGATTGATACCAACGTTTAACGTGTGGGAACTCCGTCAAATCGACCTTGTGCCGCTCGTGCCGCCACACCCAGCCCAGGATCGCGAAATCGGCAATCGAAAGCCCGCCGGCGAAGAATTCATGCGCGGCAAGCCGCCGGTCCATGACGCTGTAAAGTCGTCGGGTTTCCTTCGTGAAGCGCTGCAGTGCGTAGCCGCGATCCTGTTCGTTGTCGACGGTCAGGAAATGGTGGACCTGTCCGGGGATCGGCCCGAACCCGCCCTGCTGAAACATCAACCATTCCAGAACCGGTATGCGGGCGGCCAGGTCGCGAGGCCAGAACTTGCCCGTTTTCTCGCCGAGATAGATAAGGATCGCGCCGGATTCGAAAACACTGACGCGTTTCCCGCCCGGTCCGTCCGGATCGACGATCGCCGGAATCTTGTTGTTCGGACTGATTTTCAGGAAGTCTGCGTCGAACTGCTGGCCTGTTCGGATATCGACGATCTTGACGATGTAGGAAAGTGACATCTCCTCCAGCGCGACACTTATTTTGCGGCCATTGGGAGT
>JANXZT010000520.1 GCA_025355395.1 Betaproteobacteria bacterium | reverse complement strand
CATCCACGACAGACCTTCGTATTCCACGTAGGCCCAGCCGAGCGCCACGACCATCACGAACGACGGCAGCACAAAGCCGAATCCCACCAACGTCGCGCCGAGCACTCCGTAATGCACATAACCCAGATAGATCGCGAGCTGCGCCGCCAACGGTCCCGGCATCAACTGGGCCAGCGCGAGGCCCTCCCGGTAATCTTCGTCCGTGATCCAGCGACGGGTCTCCGCCAGGTCCCGATACATGTAGCCGACGAGGGCGACGGGGCCGCCGAAACCGATGCTGCCGAGCCGCAGAAAATACAGCGTGAGCTGGGCCAGCGAGTAAGGCGCACGTTCGTTCATTGCAAGACTCCGCGGGGGCAGGCTTGCGTTTCAAATAGGAGAATTCTCACGGTAGCGTCCAATACTCACTCCCTTGTGGGCTGCTAACCCAAACAGGAGCAGAACTTGGACGCCGAGGACGTCTGGGGCGGGGAGTCTGCTAACAATCCCCGTTGGGCACGGACGCCAGCATCATAACCAACTCGCGGCGCGCGTTCAAGATGGCGCGCGGGCGACGGAACGCGCCAGATTGAACTCAACGCCGGGGCCGCACGCTGAATATCCGATTTCGACGCAGCCCTACGTTCGCAACGGGTCGGCAACAACCTGTCGCCAGCCCCGAAAGCAGACGCTCGCCAGAGTGTCCTCTGACTGGAAATGGCACGGCAGGAGTCGAGTGGACTCGGTCGTTCTTTTTGGAGCGCGATTCAATTTGATCGGCCATCGTTTGTCACGTCGAATCCCGATAGAACGGCTCTGGCCCCGGGCGCGGCAAGAGGCTTCAACGGCGGGGTTGACGATGAGCTTTGCCATCGGACGGGCCGCTCCGGTTTGATCGCGCGACCTTGCCATCGCCCCGGGCCGCCCTCATCTACAAAGGCCTCTCCCTAAGATGGCACGCGCGCGCCCGCGTTCGCTGGCCCGCCCTTCATGTTTCGCTTGCTTGGTCTTGTTCTGCTGTTGCACGGCTACATCGGGTGGCGCCTGCTGCCCGCGATGCCATCCGGCACGCTCGGCGCGATCGGGGTTACGGCGACGAGTCTGTGGCTCGTCGCGTCCACGTGCCTCATTCCCGCGGGCCTTATCTTCCGGCGCCGGACCCGGCAGCCCCTGGCCGACCGGTTGGCGCTTGCGAGCTGGCTGGCAATGGGCGCGTTCTCGTCACTCTTCGTCCTGACCCTCTTGCGCGACGCGGCGTTATTCGTGGGGATTACGCTGCACGCCTTGGGCCTCCTCGATGACGCGCTGCAAGTGGTTGCGTCGTACAGCGCCATCGGCGTGCCAGCACTCGCCGCATTGCTCACCGGCCTCGGCTTTTTCAACGCCCGGCGACCCGCCGGCGTGCGATCCGTGGACATCCCGATCACGGATCTCCCGGCCGCGTTGCACGGCTTTACGATCGCCCAGATCAGCGACCTCCATGTCGGAGCCACGATCAAACGCAACTATGTCGAAGCGATCGTCGAGGCGGTGAACAGTCTCGGCGCCGATGTGATTGCCGTGACGGGCGATCTGGTGGACGGGAGTGTCAGCCAACTCGCACCGCATACCGAGCCACTCGCGCGCCTTTTGTCACGGCATGGCACGTATTTCGTCACCGGCAATCACGAGTACTACTCGGGCGCACAGGCGTGGATGGCCGAACTCCATCGCCTGGGCGTGCGCGTGCTGATCAATGAGCACGTCGTGCTGCGCCACGATGGCGCATCGGTGGTGATGGCGGGCGTTACCGATTACAGCGGACATCACTTCGACCCTGCGCACCGGAGCGATCCGGCGGCAGCGATCGCCGGCGCGCCGATTGGTGCGATGGTGCGGGTGTTGCTTGCCCACCAACCACGATCCGCCTTCGCCGCACAGAAAGCCGGGTTCGATCTCCAGCTCTCCGGACATACCCACGGCGGCCAATTCCTGCCCTGGACCTTATTCGTGCGTTTGCAGCAACCGTTTACCGCCGGTCTGCACCGACTGGAAAGCCTCTGGGTCTACGTGAGCCGCGGGACCGGCTATTGGGGACCGCCAAAGCGGCTCGGCGCGCCCTCGGAGATCACCCGGCTGCGATTGGTCCCGGCCGGCTATTGAGGATTACGAAAATACGCGACGCAGGAAATCCAAATATCCTCGTCCCCGCGAAGGCGGGAACCAGCGACGCTCGGCAAAAGACACTGGCTTCCCGCCTGTGCGGGAACGACGGGAGTGGTAAACGAGGACCTAACACCCGCGCGGTCTGATTGCGCGACTGCCGCCTATAATGGCCTCACCTGCCGATTTCAGGAGAACACACGTGACGATCATCCAATGGCTGCGGCTATGCGCGGTCATTATGCTCGGTGCCGTTGGGAGCGCGGCCAGCGCTGCGCCGTCGTCGGTTCGCGTGCTGACGCTCCACGGCCCCATCGGACCCGCCACCGCGGATTTCGTCATCCGCGGCATCGACCGCGCCCAGCAGGACAACGTCGAGCTGGTCGTACTTGAAATGGACACGCCCGGCGGGCTCGATCTCTCCATGCGCGATATCATCAAGTCGATTCTTGCGGCGCGCGTGCCGGTCGCAACTTTTGTCGCCCCGGGCGGTGCGCGGGCCGCGAGCGCGGGGACCTACATCCTCTATGCAAGCCATGTGGCCGCGATGGCGCCGGGAACCAATCTCGGCGCAGCAACGCCCGTCCAGCTCGGCGCCCCGGAGATGCCGTCTACGCCAGTACCTTCCGCGCCGGAGACTGCGGCGAAGCGCGACAAGGATCAAACGCGATCCAAGGAGAGCACCAGCCCATCCACCGACAGCGCGATGACGCGCAAGCAGGTCCACGATGCGGCGGCCTACATCCGCGGCCTGGCCCAACTGCGCGGACGCAATGCGGAATGGGGTGAACGCGCCGTCCGCGAAGCGGTCAGCCTTTCCGCGCCCGAAGCGCTGGCGCAGAAAGTGATCGACGTCGTGGCCAATGATGTCCCCGATCTCTTGACCAAGCTCGACGGCCGGCGTGTAACGACTGCCGCTGGCGAGCGCACGCTGCACACGGCGGGCGCTGCGATCACCCGGATCGAACCCGACGGCCGGACGAAATTCCTCGCGGTCATCACCAATCCGAGCTTCGCGCTCGTGCTGTTGATGGCAGGCGTATATGGACTCTTTTTCGAGCTTATGAGCCCGGGGCTGGTGCTACCGGGCGTCGCCGG
>JANXZT010000500.1 GCA_025355395.1 Betaproteobacteria bacterium | reverse complement strand
CCCGTGCTGGCGGAACGTCAAGGTTCGGACGAACAAGTATCTGAACAACCTGATTGAGCAAGATCACCGCGCGATCAAGCGGCGTTGTGCCTCGATGGCCGGATTCAAGTCCTTCGCGAACGCGGCCATCACGATTGCTGGCATCGAGCTTGCGCATCGGATTCGTAAGGGACAATTCTCGTTTGGCCGTGGGCGTCGACGTCGTGGCTGGTCGCGGAAGGCGGAATGGGCAATGGCACTCGCATAGTAGAAGGGCGCGAAGCAAAGAACGCCGCAAATTGACCAGAATGTCCCTGGATGCCCCAGAACCATCGGTTTGAGACGGCGGCGGCCGCAGGCTGACATGCACAAGCTAACCGGCGACGCGAGGACGTTCTGTCGATTTGCGCCGCGACCCGGTGTAGGCTCCCGCTGAGGATCGCTTGGGGTGGGGTGCATCAGCATGATGCTGCGTCTGCCGGTTGTCAGCGGCGACTCCCGGCGCAAGCCGAGCCTTTAGGTCCTTACCTGAACCTCCCGCTTGCCAGCGCGTCCCTTGCCGCTACATCGGGCGCAACGTTTCGACGTGCGGTCGTCCCGGGCCTGCCGGTCGAGTTGAGCATCGTGTAGAATCCCTGAAAATACGCCCAGATGGACGTGTACGGTGCGATTGTCAGACTTCATTGCGAGAAATATGAAGGCCGTTTTGGCCACGCGGGACGCGTTTGCGGGCGCACAACTGCCGGCAGCCGGCACCCTCGAAGCGGTCGCGTTGCGCGATCATGCCGAGGAAATCTTGCAAGCGGTGATCAAGGATCTCGAGGCTCCGCAGAGCTCCGAGGAGCAGCACCAAAAGTCTCTGGGCCGAGCGCACGGGCTTGCAGGTGCTCTCGAGACCGCCGCAGAGACCCACGGCTTGCTGCGTGCCACATTGGGTTTCGATATCCGGCAATTGGTAGCTGAGTACCGGGCACTCCGAGCCAGCGTTCTGCATCTATGGGCGGAAGCGTGTTCACCTGGCGCGACGAATTCCGAGGATATGATGCGCTTCAACGAAGCCATCGATCAGGCGATTGCCGAATCGGTCGCATTCTTCAGCGAGCAGCTCACCAAGGAACGAAATCTGTTGCTGGGAGCGCTCGGACATGACATGCGCAACCCCCTCCACACGATTCAGATGTCGGCGCAGGTGCTGACGATGCTCGAGGCGGGAGAGCAGGTATCGGGTATAGCCACGCGGATTGCTCGAAGCACGGCGCAATTGAAGTCACTTCTCGACGATCTCGTCGACTTCAACCGAATCACTTTGGGGCTTGGGCTGTCCGTCGTACCGATCAAGATTGACTTGGCCCAGCTATTCGGCGCCGCAGTTGACCAGTTGCGCGCCGGTTATCCAGGTCGGGAGATCGACTTTCAAGTCATCGGCGACGTGCGAGGGACTTGGGATTCTCAACGCCTCGAGCAATTGTTGGGTAATCTCGTCCTGAACGCACTGAGGTACGGAACGCGAGGCGAGCCCGTGCGCGTGTTGGTGGTCGGACGACCCGCGGAGGTTGAGTTCAGCGTCCGGAACCGCGGGCCCATGATCGATGCATCTATGGTCGAGAATATTTTCGATCCACTCGTTCGGGGTACCCACGAGAGCGCGGACGTGGGGAGCAACGCCGGCCTTGGGCTTGGCTTGTACATTGCTCGCCAGATCACTCATGCGCACGGCGGGAACATTGCGGTAGCCTCAGATGAGAGGGAAACCGCATTTACGGTGCGCTTGCCACGGCTGACCAGTTAGTTTGGTCCGTTGACTTCGTGGCGGAATACTAGAGCTGGGCGAACGCGCTGCCAACTCGCGCATTCTGGTTTACCGCGTTGGAGGTCAGCGACTCGCGATCGTTGTGGATCCCGCCACCGAAATGCGGCTTCGCTAGTTCCAGCGAGTTATCGCAACCGGCGTGCCCTTTCCGACTGCCGTTTCAAGTTCGAATTCGTTCACTGTTGAGCAGCCGGCCGCGACTGCCCGTCATTCACCCGAAGGCGACGGTCACCACGGGCCGCTTTGGAGATGCCACCGCGAACAGCAGTTACCGCGGAAACATAATTGGCAATGCGACGTCGGAGGTAAATAGGCATCTAGCACTATGGCCACAAAAGGCCACTAATGCCGTTCGGTGGTGGGCGCCGAAGTTGTCGTTCATGTACTTGGCATACGCCAGGCCGCGGGCGAGCCGG
>JANXZT010000473.1 GCA_025355395.1 Betaproteobacteria bacterium | reverse complement strand
GCTCTTGAGGACGAAGGCCCCGAGCCGGGCGCGGTAGGCGTCGAGGTCGGCGATGGGCCGCGTGGCCACCCCGCCCTCCATGGCCGCCCTGGCGACCGCCGGCGAGATGCGCTCGATGAGCCTCGGATCGAACGGCTTGGGAATGAGGTACTCCGGTCCGAAATGAACATCCTCGGTGCCGTAGGCCTCGGCCACGATGTCCGATTGCTCCGCCATCGCGAGGTCGGCCAGCGCGCGCACCGCCGCGATCTTCATCGGCTCGTTGATCATCGTCGCGGCCACGTCGAGCGCGCCGCGGAAGATGAACGGAAAGACGAGAACATTGTTGACCTGATTCGGATAGTCGGAGCGCCCGGTGGCAATGATCGCGTCCGGTCGCGCTTCCTTCGCCAGCGCCGGCATGATTTCAGGCTCCGGATTGGCGAGCGCCAGGATCAGCGGCTTGGTGCCCATCGTCGAGAGCCACTCCGGCTTCAGCACCTTGGCGGCCGAGAGCCCCAGAAAAACATCCGCGCCGGGCAGGATTTCGGCCAAGGTTCGCGCCGCCGTGGGCTTGGCGTAGCGCGCCTTGTTCTCGTCCATCAACTCCGTTCGGCCTGCGTACACCACACCAAGGATATCGGTCACCCAGATATTGCCGATCGGAATGCCCAGGCTCACCAGAAGGTCAAGGCAAGCAAGCGCTGCCGCCCCCGCGCCGGAACACACCAGCTTGACCTGCCCCAAGTCCTTTCCCACCACCCGCAGGCCATTAAGAATGGCGGCCCCCACCACGATCGCCGTCCCATGCTGATCGTCGTGGAACACGGGAATTTTCATCCGCTCACGCAGCTTGCGCTCGACGTAGAAGCACTCGGGCGCCTTGATGTCCTCCAGATTGATGCCGCCAAACGTCGGCTCGAGCGACGCAATGATGTTCACCAGCTTTTCGGGATCGCGCTCGTCGATCTCGATGTCGAAGCAATCGATGCCTGCGAACTTCTTGAACAGCACCGCCTTGCCTTCCATCACCGGCTTGGCGCCGAGCGGCCCGATCGCGCCGAGGCCAAGGACGGCTGTGCCATTGGTCACGACGCCGATGAGATTCCCGCGCGCGGTGAGATTGCGGGCCTCCGCCGGGTCGCGCACGATCTCGTCGCACGCAGCAGCAACGCCGGGCGAATACGCCAGCGCCAGATCGCGCTGGTTGATGAGCTGCTTGGTCGGCGTGACCGAAATCTTGCCCGGTGGCGACTGCCGGTGATATTCGAGCGAGGCTTCGCGAATCTCTTTATCGGGCATGGATTTCCCCCCGGGCCGCCTGGGCCGATTGAATGATGATATCAAGGCTGCGTGCCAAGAAACCTGAATGCCGGCGGCGGCTCGGGCAAAAAGCAGGGTCAGAGACGACTTTCGCGTGAACTCGTCGATGAACCATCCATGCTGCGCCGAAAGTCGTCTCTGACCCTACATTTACTCCGAGCAGTTGATCGCGCGCAATGTTGCGAAAAAAGGCTTCGCTATAATCGGCGCTGGTTTTTATGTTATGGGAGCAGCTTCAACGCCGCGGCCGCGACGTCCTGAAGGCGCCAAAAGAACATCCATGCTCGAAGCGCACAACCTCTCGGCGGAACGCGGCGCCACCCGGCTCTTCTCTGATCTTTCGTTCAAGGTTGGCACCGGCGAGGCCCTGATGATTACCGGGGCCAACGGCACCGGGAAGACCACGTTGCTGCGCATGCTGGCTGGTTTGTCGGCACCGGCAGCGGGCGAAATTCGATGGCGTGGCCAAATCGTCAAGCCCTTCGATCCGAGGTTGCGCGGCGCAGTCGCCTTTGCAGGGCACCCGATCGCGTTGAAAGACGAATTGACCGCCGAGGAAAACCTGGCCGCGGCCGCGGCATTGTCGGGCGAGCCAGCCAGCCCCGACGCGGTTCGCAGCGCGCTTGAGGTCGTATCGCTGTCGCGGCAGCGATCATTGCCTGCCCGCGTACTGTCACAGGGCCAGCGCCGCCGGATCGGTCTCGCGCGGTTGACTCTGGTCCGGCGCGTCCTATGGTTGTTGGATGAGCCGGTCACAGCGCTCGACGCGGCCGGTACCGCCCTGCTTGCCCGCCTCGTTGGTGAGCATGTGCAAACAGGCGGTCTCGCCATTGCGGCGACGCACACGCCCCTCATTCTGCCGCAGGTTCGCCTGCATTCCCTGGCACTCGCATGAATACCGCGGCCCCGGTGCCGGCGCCGGCGAGTCTCGCCGATTCGGCGCTGCCCGCCGGTGGCATTTTCGCCGCTTTGCGCTGGTCGCTGGTGCGCGATTTGAAAGTCGCGATGCGCTCGCGTTCCGAGCTCGGCGTGCAGCTTCTTTTTTACATCATTGTGGTGTCACTATTTCCGCTGGCGAGCAATCCGGAGCGCACGTTGCTTGCCGCGATCGGCCCGGGGGTATTGTGGGTGGCCGCACTGCTCGCGTCGCTCCTCTCGCTACCGCGTCTATTTGCAGGTGATTACGGCGATGGCACCCTGGAGCAGATCGCACTCTCGCCGCATCCGCTCGAGGCCTTGGTCTCGGGTAAAATATTGGCGCATTGGCTGACCGCCGGCTTGCCGGTGACGTTGCTCGCACCATTGCTCGGAATTCAGTACGCGATGGACGGCGAGTCGTTAGCGGTGCTGGCTGCGGCGTTATTGATCGGCACGCCAATCCTTTCGCTTCTCGGCGGGATCGGCGCGGCGTTGACATTGGGGTTGCGGGGGGGAGGCAGCCTGCTCGCGTTGCTCATCCTGCCCCTGTACGTACCGGTGCTGATCTTCGGTGCCGGGGCCGTCGAAGCCGTACGCGCCGGATTGGGCGCTACGGCCAACCTTTCCCTGCTGGGTGCGGGTTTGCTGGTGGCAATGGTCGGGGCGCCGTTCGCCGCGGCCGCTGCTGTGCGCATCGCGCTCGACTGATTCACCGAACAAAGCCACCATGGCTGCAAGCAATAAGTACAAGCTTTCGTCACCTGCCGCCTTCTATCCGGTGGCCGGGCGGATGATCCCATGGTTCGGCGCTTCCGCGGCGGTGCTCGCGGCCATCGGCCTCTGGATCGGCTTGTGGCTGGCGCCCACCGATTTTGCGCAAGGGGATGCGTACCGGATCATTTTCATCCATGTGCCGGCCGCGTGGATGTCGATGTTCATCTACCTCGTGATGGCGTTCTGGAGTGCGCTGGGGCTCGGCTTCAACACCCGCTTGTCGGCGATGATGGCGCAGTCGCTCGCACCCACCGGCGCGCTCATGACGCTGATCGCCCTGTTTACGGGTTCGCTCTGGGGCCGGCCAACGTGGGGAACCTACTGGGCCTGGGATGCGCGGATGACCTCGGAACTGATCCTGCTGTTCCTGTATCTCGGCATCATCGCGTTGCGCAACGCGATCGACGATCCGCGCCGCGCCGACCGGGCGTGTGCGGTGCTTTCACTGGTCGGCGCCATCAACGTGCCGATCATTTATTTCTCGGTGCGGTGGTGGAACACCTTGCACCAAGGCTCGTCGGTGAGCCTTTCCGCCGCACCCCGGATGGCGGCCGTCATGCTAGCCGGCATGCTGATCCTCGCGTTCGCGGCGTGGTTTTACACCATCGCCGTCGCGCTTTGCCGGGTGCGGGTGATCATGCTCGAGCGCGAAAGCGGGAGTGGATGGGTAAGCGAATTGTTTGCCCTGAATATTGTCCATTTGAAGAAGGCGTGATGGAATTTCTTGCGATGGGCGGATACGGCTACTATGTCTGGGGGTCCTACGGCATGACTGCGCTCGTGCTGGCGCTCGAGCTCGTGAGCCTGCGCGCCCGTCGTGGGCGCGCCGTAGCCCACCTTCGCGCCGGCGGCTTGGACCATCCCGCGGCTCCCCTGGCGGAAGTCCTGCGATGAAAGCGCGCCATCGTCGTTTTGCCTGGATCGGTGCCGGCGTCGCGTTGCTGGCGGTGGCGGTTGGACTCGTACTCAATGCGTTCCAGTCCAATCTGGTGTTCTTTTTCACGCCTTCGCAAATCGCCGCCAATGAAGTGCCGCACGGACGCGCCTTTCGCGTCGGCGGATTGGTCGAGGCCAGCAGCTTGCGCCGTGAGAGTGACGGCCTCACCGTGCGCTTCAATGTCACCGACACGGCAAAAACCATTCCCGTGACCTACACTGGCATCCTCCCCGACCTCTTCAAAGAGGGCAAAGGCGTCGTCGCCCAAGGCAAGCTCGGACCCGATGGTGTATTCCATGCCAGCGAAGTGCTGGCCAAGCATGACGAAAACTATATTCCGCCGGAAGTCGCTGCCGCATTGAGCAAGGCGCAAGGCGAAGCGGTCGCGGAAAAGACCGCAAAAACGGTGGTACGTTGAGTCATGGGGCGCCGTCATTCCTGGCAAAGGGACGGCGGTACATCGTCATCCCTGCGAAAGGGGCGGCGGTACATCGTCATCCCTGCGAAAGGGGCGGCGGTGCGCCGTCATCCCTGCGAAAGGGGCGGCGGTGCGCCGTCGTCCCTGCGAAAGGGACGGCGGTACATCGTCATCCCTGCGAAAGGGGCGGCG
>JANXZT010000469.1 GCA_025355395.1 Betaproteobacteria bacterium | reverse complement strand
TGTTCGATCTGCGCGACATGCGCGCCAAGGCCCGCATCCTTGCACGCTTGGAATCCGCTCAATCGAATGAGGTTCGATCATGCGTATCAAGCTTAAGGAATTCGACCCCAGTGCCTACCTCGATAACGACGAAGTAATTGCCGAGTACCTCACCGCGGCACTGGAAGATGGAAACCCCGATGTGTTCTTGTCCGCTATCGGCAATGTAGCCAAAGCCCGCGGTATGAGTGCCATTGCCGAGAGCACTGGGCTCGGCCGTGAAAGTCTATACAAGGCGTTTGCGCCTGGCGCCAAGCCCCGCTACGACACCGTGCTCAAGGTGCTACAAAGCATCGGCGTCAAGCTGAATGTCACGGCGTAGGCGGCACGTCGTGCTGCAGCCTATGCAATGAACGAAATCGGCCAACCCGAGCGTGCCACGCAGAATCGCGTCATTGCGCTGTGTCGCGACGAGCTGGTATGAGCGAGTCGCAGCACATCGAATGGAAGGCTTCTTGGCGCGACGAGTGCCTGAAATGGGTCTGCGGTTTCGCCAATGCCGAAGGCGGCGTGCTGGTGGTCGGTCGCGATGACGACGGCGCGGTGGTTGGGCTGGCCGATGCGCGCCGCTTGCTGGCGGAATTGCCAAACAAGGTACGCGACTTGCTCGGCATCATGGTCGATGTCAATGTGCGCACGGACGCGGGCCGGGATTATCTGGAAATCGTGGTGCCGGCCTATCCCAATCCGATCAGCTACAGGGGCGAGTACTACTACCGCAGCGGCAGCACCAACCAGACGCTCAAGGGCGCAGCGCTTGACCGCTTCCTGCTGCGCAAGCAGGGCCGTCACTGGGATGGCGTGCCGGCGCCCGACTTCAGCGTGGACGATCTCTCGACTTCGGCGCTGACCGGTTTTCGCAAGCGCGCCACCCGGAGCAAGCGCGTTTCCGCCGAGCTCCTGGCCGAGCCGGATCAAGTGTTGCTCGACAAGCTGCGCCTGTTCGAGAAGGGCTATCTGAAACGCGCGGCGTTGCTGCTGTTCCTCGATGATCCCGAGCGCCTTGTCACCGGCGCCTACGTGAAGATCGGGTATTTCCGTACGGATTCCGACCTTCTGTACCACGACGAAATTCACGGCGACTTGATTGCCCAAGTGGACCGCACGTTGGATTTGCTGCTGACCAAGTATCTGCGCGCAGGGATTTCCTACGCGGGCGTGCAGCGGCTGGAAACCTATCCCGTGCCCGAATCCGCGCTGCGCGAGGCAGTGATCAACGCCATCGCCCACAAGGATTACGCGTCAAACATTCCGATCCAGATCAGCGTCTACGACAACAAGCTGATGATCTGGAACCCCGGTCAGCTCCCGCAAGATTGGACGCTGGACCAGCTGACCGCCAAACACGCTTCGGTGCCGTACAACCCGGATGTCGCGAGCGTGTTCTTCCGCGCGGCGCTGCTGGAATCGTGGGGCCGGGGCATCGACCTGATCCGCAACGCCTGCATCGCCCACGGCTCACCACCACCAACATTTCGCTGGGACAACGGCTTGTGGGTGGAGCTGCCGTTTCTGGCGGTCGAGGCGACCCTCGAAGTCACCGACCCAGTCACCGACCCAGTCACCGACCCAGTGGACCGTCTACTGCTCGTTCTTGCCTCGGCCACCCTCGCGCCTTCGGAGATCCAGCAGCGCCTGGGGTTGCGGCATCGGCCGACATTCCGCGAGAACTACCTGCGTCCCGCACTACAGCGGAAACTGCTGGAAATGGTCCTGCCCGATAAGCCCAACAGCCGCCTCCAGAAGTACCGGCTGACCGCAACCGGCAAAGCGGAATGGGCTGCGTTGCGAAAATCCGAGTCCACGCAATGAGCGCCGTTGGCCAACCCGAGCGCGCCACGAAGAACCGTGTGATCGCGTTGTTCCGCGATGAGTTGGGCTACCGCTACCTCGGCGACTGGACCGACCGCGACGGCAACAGCAACATCGAAGAAGGATTACTCGCGGCGTGGCTGGCGAAGAGCGGCTACACGCCCGCTCAGATCAGCGTGACGTTGCACAGGCTGCGCACCGAGGCGACCAACCACAGCCGCACGCTCTACGGCAACAACCGGGCGGTCTACAACCTGCTGCGCTACGGCGTGCCAGTGAAGATCGAGGCCGGCAAGGTGACGGAAACGGTTCACCTCATCGACTGGCGCGAACCGGACGAGAACGACTTTGCCATCGCCGAGGAAGTGACGCTGCAAGGCAACCACGCGCGGCGACCGGATCTGGTGCTGTATGTGAACGGCATCGCCATCGGCGTGCTGGAACTGAAAAACAGCCGCGTCACCATCGGCGATGGCATCCGCCAGTGTCTGTCGAATCAGACGCCGATGTTCCACGAGTGGTTCTTCAGCACGGTGCAGCTCATCTTCGCCGGCAACGACTCGGAGGGGCTGCAATACGGCGCCATCGGAACTCCGGAGAAGTATTTCCTCAAGTGGAAGGAGGACGAGCAGGACAACAGCCGCTTCAAGCTCGATAAGTATCTGCTCAAGCTGTGCGAAAAGCGCCGGCTAATCGAGCTGATGCACGACTTCGTGCTCTTCGACGGCGGCATGAAAAAGCTGCCGCGCGTGCACCAGTATTTCGGCATCAAGGTGGCGCAAGAGCATGTGCGCGAGAAGAAGGGCGGCATCATCTGGCACACGCAGGGCAGCGGCAAGAGCATCGTCATGGTGCTGCTCGCCAAGTGGATTCTGGAGAATAAGCCCAACGCCCGCGTGCTCATCGTCACCGACCGCGACGAACTCGACAAACAGATACAGGGCGTTTTTGCCGAATCTGGCGAAGCCATCCATCGCACCAGCAGCGGGCACGACCTGATGGCGCAGCTGGGCCAGGCCAAGCCGCGCCTGCTCTGCTCGCTCGTCCACAAATTTGGCCGCAGGGACGTCGACGATTTCGACGCCTTCATCGCGGATCTGAAATCG
>JANXZT010000438.1 GCA_025355395.1 Betaproteobacteria bacterium | reverse complement strand
GATCCAGAACAGCGGCGGCGTGACCGCGAACCAGGCGAACAGCACCATCGCCATCCAGCCCACGAGCGTGATGGCCAGGGCTTTTTTCTTGCCGATGGCATCTTGAACATAACCGAAGCCAAACGCGCCGACGCATGCCGTGACATTGACGATCAGCACCAGGATCAGCGTGTCCTGCGTGGTGAATCCCATCACCTCCTCGGCATAAATCGCCGCCAGCGTGATGACCGTCGCAACCCCGGCCTGGTAGAAGGTGCCGCACACGAAGACGCGCCACAGATCGCGGTAGCGCGCTGCCTCGCGTGCGGTCCTGGCGAGACGAGCCAGGGCGTTCGCGCCGTCATTCGATGGCGGCGCGGGCACCGCGCGCTCCTTCAGCCAGACAAATGTGACGATGGCGCCGAACGCATATACGATGGCGGTGATCAGATTGGTCGCGGGCACCGCTTCCGATGTGGTTTGGCCGCGCGATCCGGCCGTCATGATCCACGCCAGGCAAATACCCAGTGCGACCAGCCCGCCGACGTATCCCCAGCTCCAGCCCCAGCCGGAGACCTTGCCCAATGCTTCGGGACGCGCCAGTTCCGGCAGGAACGCGGCGGTGATATTTTCGCCGATGGCGTAGCAGAAATTGGAAATGATGATGAGGACGCCCGCCCAGACGATGGTTCCCGGCCCCGCTTCATACAGTAGCGCCGTCGATATGACGCAGCCGATGGTGACCAGCATCAGTACACGCATTTTCGCCGCGTGCGCATCGGCGTAGGCGCCGATGATCGGTCCGGCAATCATCACCGCGAGATAGGAGACCGCGAGGATCGCGGTCCATGCGAACGTCGCCCATTCGGCCTTCCGCGCAATCACGGAAACGAAGTACGCGTTGAATACCGCCGTCAGCACGACGGTGGTGTAACCCGAGTTGGCGAAGTCGTACATCGACCAGGCGAACACTTCGCGTTTTTTTACGCCGGGGTTGAGGGCGGAGGCCATCATTCGATGTTATCCGGTTAGTCGATTCCACACCAACTTTGATGCAACCCCGACTCGGTGGTAGGCTATCTTCCGAGACCAGATAAAAATCCTGCATCGGAGGCGTCATGTCGAATTACACGACGGAGCAGATCCGTACTATTGCGCTGGTGGGTCACGGCGCCGGCGGTAAAACCACCTTGACCGAGGCCTTGCTGCACCGAACCGGGACGATCTCCAATCCCGGCAGTGTAGAAAAGGGGACGACGGTCGCCGACTTCGATCCCCTCGAAAAAACCTACCAGCACTCGCTCAATTCCTCCCTCCTGCATTTCTCCCACCTCGACACCCACATTCACCTGATCGATACTCCCGGGTATCCCAATTTCATGGGCCCGGCGATCTCAGCGCTGGACGCGGTCGAGACGGCGGCGGTGGTGGTCAATGCGCAGAACGGCATCGAGCTCACCACCCACCGCATGATGACGCTGGCGCAGAAGCGCCATCTCTGCCGCATGATCGTCATCAACAAGATCGATGCCGACAACGTCGACCTGCCCACCTTGCTGGCGAATATCCAGGAAACATTCGGCAAGGAATGCCTGCCGATCAATCTTCCCTCGAACGGCGGCAAGGCGGTGATCGACTGTTTTTTCAATCCGGCGGGTGAGGCCGATTTCTCCTCGGTGGCCGCCGCGCATTCGGCGCTGGTGGACCAGGTGGTCGAGGTCGATGAAGACCTGATGTCGCTGTACCTCGAGCAAGGCGAGATCGAGCCGCACCAACTGCACGCGCCGTTCGAAAAAGCGCTGCGGGAGGGCCATCTCGTTCCCGTCTGCTTCGTCAGTGCGCGCAACGGCGCCGGCATCCCGGAGCTCCTGGACATCATGGTGAAGCTTCTGCCCAATCCCGCCGAAGGCAATCCACCGCTCTTCTACAGGGGTGAAGGCGAGAACGCACAGGAATTCCGGTCCGAGCCAGATCCGGGAAAGCATGTGTTGGCGCACGTGTTCAAGGTGGTGATCGACCCGTTCGTGGGGAAGCTCGGGGTGTTCCGAGTGCACCAGGGCACCGTCACCCGCGACACCCAGCTCTTTGTGGGTGATGGCCGCAAACCATTCAAGGTTGGCCATCTTTTCATGCTGCAAGGCGCGAAAAGCGTCGAGATCAATGCCGCGGTGCCCGGCGACATCGCTGCGGTTGCCAAGGTGGAGGAAGTTGCCTTCGACTGCGTGCTACACGATTCGCACGACGAAGATCACATCCACATGCGTCCGCTGCAGTTTCCCACTCCGATGCAGGGTGTGGCGATCACGCCCAAAAAACGGGGCGACGAGCAACGGATCTCGGAAGTGCTGCACCGGATGGTCGCCGAGGATCCCACGCTTTTTGTCGAGCACGATCCAACGCTCAACGAAACGGTCCTGCGTGCACTGGGGGATCTGCACCTGCGCTCGGTGCTGGAACGGATGGCGACCCAATTCAAGCTCGACATCGAAACGCGGCCACCGCGCATTCCGTATCGCGAGACCATCACCAACACCGCCGAGGGCTTTCACCGGCACAAGAAACAAACGGGTGGCGCGGGGCAGTTCGGAGAGGTCTCGCTGCGCGTGGAACCGCTGCCGCGCGGCGGTGGGTTCGAGTTCGTCGACGCGACCAAGGGTGGAGTGATTCCGCACCAGTTCATGCCTGCGGTGCAAAAGGGGGTGGAGCAGGTCCTGTTGACCGGCGCCCTTGCCGGGTTCCCGTTGCACGACGTGCGGGTCGTGGTCTACGACGGCAAGCACCATCCAGTCGATTCGAAAGAGGTCGCGTTCGTTTCGGCTGGGCGCAAGGCGTTCCTCGACGCCATCGAAAAGGCGCGGCCCATCATCCTCGAGCCGATTGTCAGTGTGGAGATCCAGTGTCCCGACATCAATACCGGCGACATTGCGGGCGATCTGTCGTCGCGCCGTGGCCAGGTCACCGGCACGCGCGGCATGCAAGCGGGCACGCTGGCGGTGAGCGGGATCGCGCCCTTGGCCGAGCTCGACGGCTATTCAGCGCGCCTTAAATCAGTGACCGGTGGCCATGGGTCGTGGTCGATGGCGCTCTCGCATTACGAGCCCGCGCCACCCCATCTGCAGCGAAAGCTCGCGACCGAATTCCAGAAACATCGCAGGCACGAAGAAGAGTAAAAAGTCTGAAGCGTCAATGCTTTGTTTCGAATTGGTCAATTCCTCTCATCTGTCATTCCCGCGAACGCAGGGCTCCACCAAGACTCCGTCATTCCCGCGAACGCGGGAATCCATTCTACCGCGCACAAAATGCGCCCAATTCGAGTTCAAGATGGATCTCCAATTCAAAGTCAAAATGGGTCGCCGATGCAAAGTCAAAATGGGTCCAGTTCAACGTCAAAATGGGTCCCTGCGTTCGCAGGGATGACGGTGGTGCGCCGTCACGTTCGCAGGGATGACGGTGGAGTGCGCGTCACATTCGTAGGAGTGACAGTGGATCGCGGTGCGTTCGCAGGGATGACAGCGGTGCGTCGTCATGTTCGCAGGGATGACGGTGGTGCGCGGTCACGTTCGCGGGAATGACGGTTAGTCGAGCGTTACGGCTGCACAGTGCACAGCAAAAAAATGGGATCCCCGCGCTCACGGCCGCGGGGAACGCAGGTCGTTGGCCGCAACTTCGTGTCGCCAGAGTTGCGTGCCATCGCTGTCGTAGGCCTCGAAAGCAATCCGGCGCGCATTGGCGGGGCCGCTCACGCGGATCATGCCGAACTGACGCTGCGTCCGCAGGGTTTCGGGAACGAGGTCCGGGTTGCTGCGCTCGGCCGCGTCTGGACTTTTCACCGCACGGTAGGTAAGCGGCGACGAGGTGAACTCGTAGAGCGGATAGGTGCCTGCGCGTTCCACCCGAAGAAGCTCGCCGAAGTGGCGGTCGCCCGAAAGAAACACGACCCCGTCGATGCGTTGGTCGGTCAGCCATGTCGCGAGCCGTTGTTGCTCCTGCGGGAACTGGTACAGGCCTTCGAAGCGGCTGGCGCGATTCCACATTTGGCTGCCGTTGGCAACGAGCTTGATTCGAGCGTGCGATGAAAGCAGCGCCTCCTTCAGCCATTCGAATTGCGCCGTGCCGAACATCGACTTTTCCGGTACGTCCGGGTACCGATCCGGGTAGCGGTAGAAACGATCGTCGAGCAGGAAAATATCGATGTCACCCAGATGCACCCAACCGAATACGCCGGGCACCCCAGGGAGGCCAAACGACGGATTGGGCCAGTAACGCTGGAACAATTGCAGCGTTTCGCCCTTGAATGCGTAGGAGCGATCTGCATCGTTCGGTCCGTAGTCGTGATCGTCCCAGATCGCAACGTGGGCTGTCGCAGTGAACAGCCGTTGCAGCGGCTCGAATGCGCGCACATGGCGGTAATGCGCCGCCATCGAAGTGGGATCGGCGAAATCGGGTGTTTGCAGGTACAGGTTATCCCCGAGCCACAACATGAGATCCGGCGACTTGGAGGCAATCGCATCGAAGATCTGATAATCCCCGCCATTGTTCCCGGGAAAAATGGGATTCGCGTTCGACGTGTAATGGCAGGAGCCGATCGCGATCGCCAGGTCAGGCGCATCCGCGCCACGCGCCGCAAACTTCTGCGTCCGAACGATGCCCTCGCGTGTTTCGCCCTGGGCGGTGACACGGTAGCGGTAGGCGGTGCCCGGCTGCAGCTCCGGCACGCGCAGGGTGGCGGTAAAGTCGGTCGCGGTGCCGGCCATCAACGAAAAATGCCTCACCTCGCCGCCTGTTTGGGCATTGACCTCCACTTCGATCGGCCCGCCGCGGTCGAGTTGAATCCACAATGTCGCGCTGGTGTAGTCGGCGTAGCCATGCATGAGCGTGAGACCGGCATGTGCCGCCCCCGCTGCCAAGAGCCATCCCACCAGCAACAGGACACTCGCGCGGCGGAATGGCGGGGTGCAATTCATGGATTCGACCGATCTCGAGGAGGAGGGGGAGGGGAAGGATGCCGGAACGGCGGAATTGTGCCGGGGGTTGCCGGCGATTACAATTGAACGCATGTCCGTCGAATCCGCCAATTTCACCCATCACTTCCTGATCGCGATGCCGGGCATGACGGACCCGCACTTTGCCCGTGCGCTTACTTTTGTCTGCGAGCATAACGAGGGAGGGGCGCTCGGCATCGTCGTCAACAAGCCGACGGACATGACGCTATCGGCACTCTTCGAGCAAATCGAGGTGCCGCTCGCGAATGCCGGCCTCGGGGGCGCGCCGGTTCATTTTGGCGGCCCGGTGCAGCTCGACCGGGGATTCGTCCTGCATCGCCCGCTCGGCAACTGGCAATCCACGCTTGCGGTGAGTGACGACCTGGGCCTCACCACTTCGAAGGATGTGCTCGAAGCCATCGGCCGCGGGGAGGGGCCCAGCGAAGTCTTCGTGTCCCTGGGCTACGCCGGCTGGTCCGCGGGCCAGCTCGAGCAGGAGATTTTCCAGAACGCCTGGCTGACCGTCGAGGCCGACGCCGACGTCCTGTTCGGCATGCCGCCCGAACGTCGCCTGCCCGCCGCGATGCAATTGCTGGGAATCGATTTTTCCCGGCTGTCCGACAATGTCGGGCACGCCTGACGCGCCGCACGCTGCCCCTCCTGCCGTTTCCGGCACCGTGCTCGCTTTCGATTTCGGCACCCGCAAGATCGGCGTCGCGCTCGGCAACACCATCACCGGCACGGCGCGTGCGCTTGCAACACTGCGGGCCGATGCCGCGGCGGCGCGCATGGCGGCGCTCGAGGCGGTGGTCGGCGAATGGCAACCGGCGCTTATCGTGGTCGGCCGTCCGCTGCACGCGGATGGCTCGGAGCACGCCGTGACCGCCCTCGCCGACCAATTCGCCCGGCAATTGCGTGCGCGCTTCGGCGTGCCGGTCGAGCAGATCGACGAGCGCTACACCACGCAGGTTGCGCAATTCACGCAGCGCACTCGGCGGTTGTCGTCGGGAGGCGATCCGGGACGAGACGCCGTGGCGGCGCAAATCATCCTGCAGGCGTGGCTCGATGCCCGCCCGCGCAATTCCGCGTTGACCTTACCTCGGCGCTAACGTGTCCCTACCCGACGCCGAAGCCGTACTTCACACCCTTGCACAGAGCATGCGTGGCGCCGTGGCCCACGATGCTCGCTTTGTCGGTATCTATTCCGGCGGTGCGTGGATCGCGCAGCGACTGGCGTCGATGGTTCCGGGCGAGCATCCCCTGGGCTACATCGACGTTTCCTTCTATCGGGACGATTTCGCGCGCAAGGGTCTAAAGCCCGAGGTGAAGCGAACGGACCTTCCCTTCGACGTGGAAAGCGCCACGATCATCCTGGTCGACGATGTGCTCTACACCGGGCGCAGCGTACGGGCGGCGATCAATGAGCTCTTCGACTTCGGCCGGCCCGCGCGGATCGAGCTTGCCGTGCTGATCGATCGCGGTGGCCGCGAGTTGCCGATCGAGGCGACCTATGTGGGTGCGCGGCTTGCGGTGGCGCGCGACCTATCCATTGTCGTGTCGCAGGCCGACGATGGCCGTCTCTCACTCGGTGCCGAGCCTTCCGGCGGAGACGCGCAGCGTGCGTAACCCGCAACTCGGTCCGAACGGCTCCCTCACGCACTTGCTGACGCTGGAAGGCCTGCCGGCCGAGGTGATCCGCCATATCCTCGACACCGCGGTTCCATTCACTTCGATTTCGGAGCGCGATGTAAAAAAAGTCCCGTTGCTGCGCGGTACGGCGGTGTTCAACCTGTTTTTTGAGAACTCGACCCGCACCCGTACGACATTCGAGATTGCGGCCAAGCGGCTTTCGGCCGATGTCATCAATCTGAATATCGGCGCTTCGTCCACCACCAAAGGCGAAACGCTGCTCGATACGGTCGATAATCTGGTGGCCATGAATGCGGATATGTTCGTGGTGCGTCATTCGCAAGCGGGTGCGCCGCACCTCATCGCCGCGCATCTCAATCGCACCGGGCGCAATCACGTGCACGTGGTTAATGCCGGCGACGGCCGGCACGCGCATCCCACGCAGGGTTTGCTCGACCTGTTCACGATCCGCCATTACAAGCGCGATTTTGCCAATCTGACCGTGGCAATCGTCGGCGATGTGCTGCACTCGCGCGTGGCCCGTTCGCTCATTCATGGACTGACCACGCTGAGCACGCCCGATTTGCGCGTCATCGGCCCGCAGACACTGTTGCCCACTGCGGTGCAGTCGCTCGGCGTGCGGGTTTTCCACGACATGCGCGCTGGCCTTCTGGGTTGCGACGTGATCGTGATGCTGCGGCTGCAGAGCGAGCGGATGCGCGGCGCGCTGCTCCCGTCGGCCGGCGAGTTCTTCAAGCATTACGGACTGACCATGGAAAAGCTCGCGCTCGCCAAATCCGACGCGATCGTGATGCACCCGGGACCGATGAACCGCGGCGTGGAGATCGATTCGGCGGTGGCCGATGGCGAGCACGCGGTGATCCTGCCGCAGGTCACCTTCGGCATCGCCGTGCGCATGGCGGTGTTGAGTATTCTGGCGGGAAATTGATGCAGATCGAGATCCGTGGGGGTCGATTGATCGATCCCGGGCCGGGCATCGACCGGCTCGCCGGGGTGTACATCCGCGACGGTCGGATCGCGGGCATCGATTCGCCACCATCACAATGGAAAGCTGACCGTGTTCTCGACGCGACGGGCCTCGTGGTGGCACCGGGCCTCGTCGACCTCGCGGTGCGCCTGCGCGAGCCCGGGCTCGAATACAAGGCGACCCTCGAGTCCGAAATGGCGGCGGCCGTGGCCGGAGGCGTTACCAGTCTCGCGTGTCCCCCGGATACGGACCCGCCACTCGATGAACCCGGGCTGGTCGAAATGCTGAAGCACCGGGCGCGCTTGCTGAACCAGGCACACGTGTATCCCGTCGGTGCATTGACGGTCGGGCTCGCCGGCGAAACCTTGACCGAAATGGGGGAGTTGGTCGACGCGGGGTGCGTGGCGTTCTCGCAGGCCGAGCACCCCCTTCTCGATACCCAGGTGCTTTACCGGGCGATGCAGTACGCAGCGACATTCGCTCACCCGGTGTGGTTGCGGCCGGAAGACCCGCACCTCGCGCGGCGGGGTGTCGCGCACGATGGCGAAGTGGCCACCCGGCTTGGGCTGCCTGCGATTCCTTCAGCGGCGGAGACGATCGCGCTGGCGACGATCTTGAGTCTGGCGCGCGAAACCGGCGCGCGCATCCATGTTTGCCGGCTCTCGACGGCGCAGGGGGTGGACATGGTGCGCGCCGCCAAGAAGGAAGGTTTGCCGGTGACGTGCGACGTCGCCGTCCATCATCTTCACCTGTGCGATGTCGATATCGGCTGGTTCGACACCCAATGCCGCCTGGTGCCGCCGCTGCGCGGCACCCGTGACCGCGATGCGTTGCGGGCAGGGCTGGCGGATGGCACGATCGATCTCGTGTGCTCGGACCACACGCCGGTGGATGACGACGGCAAGCAGGTGCCGTTCGGCGAGGCCGAGGCCGGCGCCACCGGACTCGAATTGTTGCTGCCGCTCGTGTTGTCGTGGGCGAAACGCGATCGCGTGCCGCTTATCACGGCGCTGTCGCGTGTCACCGCCGACCCGGCGCGTGTGCTCGCGATGGACGTTGGGCACCTTCGCAACGGGCAGCCGGCCGACCTCTGCCTTTTCGCGCCGGACGCGCCCTGGCGGGTGGAAGCGAAGACCCTGCGCAGCCAAGGTAAGAACACACCGTTCCTCGGGCACGAGGTCCTCGGCCGCGTGCGTTACACGCTGGTCAGCGGCCAGGTGGTATTCGAAGGCTGACTCCCGGCACATTGCGGTGAGTGCCAGGCAAAGCGGATGCCGGGGGAATCATGGCAACAATGACGGCGGGAAACCGTCATCCCCGCGTTCGCGGGGATCCCTGTTGTACGCCCGTGCGCGTGAGCTTGATAGCAAGCAACCGTCATCCCCGCGAACGCGGGGATCCATGCTGTACGCCCGAGCGCGTGAGCTTGATAGCAAGCAACCGTCATCCCCGCGAACGCGGGGATCCATGTTGACTTGAACTGGGCCGGCTCAAGCCTTGGGCGCGCGTCCCATCGTGAAGAACTCGTCGTTGGGCCGCATGCTGATCATGTTCGCCATGCGGTTCGACAAGGCGAAGAAGGCGGCAATGGCCCCGATGTCCCAGATGTCCTCGTCGCTGAACGCGTGGGCGCGCAACGCAGCGAAGTCGGAGTCGACGATTCCCGCGCTGTCCTTCGCGACCTTCAAGGCAAACTCCAGCATGGCGCTCTGCCGCGGTGAGATGTCGGCCTTGCGATAGTTCGTAGCGACTTGGTCGGCGATCAACGGGTTTTTCGCATAAACCCGCAGGATCGCACCATGGGCAACGATGCAGTAGAGGCAATCGTTGGCGCCCGAGGTCGCGACCACGATCATCTCGCGCTCGGCCTTGCTGAGTCCGCCGGTTTTGAGCATCAGCGCGTCGTGGTAGGCAAAGAACGCGCGCCACTCTTCGGGTCGGTGGGCCAATGCGAGGAAGACGTTCGGTACAAAACCGGCCTTCTCCTGCACTTCGAGAATTCGAGCCCGAATATCTTCGGGTAACTCCTCGAGCTTCGGGACGGGGTAGCGGCTGATCGAAGGCGTGGTCATGCAAATCAGTCTACCAGCGAGCAGCAGACCCATCCAGGACGAGCCCAGTCAATGACAGCAGAGATCAGCCATTTGCGGTCATTCGATGTTAATGTTCGACCGCGACGGCCGAACCACCTTTCCAGGCTTGAACGGCTTTCCAAGCTGTCAGCGGAACGTGACACCAACGGAGTATTCGTAGCATCGAACAGGGGCCTATTGACCAATAAATCTGTCATGGTCCGTATATTGATATCTAGAAAGCACAGAGTCGGCTGCATTAAACTGGCTTGACTTTAGAGGAGCATGGAAATTATGGAAAGAGTCGCAAAGAGTGTAAGCATGTTCCTGATCTCGCTGCTATGGTCTACGGCGGGATCGGCTACTCCCGGTTGCCCGGAAATCGAACGGTTCCTGACAGGCAAGGCCGTGGGCGTGCTTTGCTTTCACAGCGATGACCTGAGAACCAACAACCCGATTACCACGCCTGCCAACAATTCCATCCTCACGTTTGCCGATGGCAGTCCGCTTCCCGGGCCGACGGTATTTAAGGGCGCCTTCGGATTCACCCCCGTCACCGACCGTGGTGTCATTTCCAATGGCCCGACGCCTACGTCAACGCCTGTGCCCGGCATCCAGGTGGAAGGCTGGTTCGCGGATGACCCCACGAAGGAAGCACGCTTCGTGCTTCGCTTTCCCGATGACTGGAACGGAAGACTCGTAGTGGCCGGCGCTTCTGGCACCCGCAGCGAGTACAACGGCGACTGGGCGTGGAGTGACTACGTTCTCCCCAAGGGATACGCCTACGCCTCCCAAAACAAGGGCGTGCTCAACCTGCACTTTGTGTCGCTGGCCTCCGCGACGCAACCAACGAGCGACCCGTTGGCATGCCGGCTGAATCCGAGTTCGCATCTCTGGGTGCATTTTTACGACAACGATCCGCAGAAGCCATTCACGCAGTGGACGCAGTACATGCTGCTTACCGCTACGCTCGCGCAGCAGGCGGCCAAGGTGAACTACCGCCATTTTCCGCGGCAAACGTATGCTGTGGGCACGTCGAATGGTGGCTATCAAGTACGGCGTGCAATGGAAGAGGCGCCGGACCTGTTCGACGGGGGCGTGGATTGGGAAGGGACATTCATCGATCCGAGCGGGCCGAACATACTGATCGACCTGCCACCGGCCATCCGCAATTTCCCTGCTTACGTGGCGTCCAACTTCGATCCCAATAGCCAGGCGGCGCGGAACATTTTGGCAGCCGGATATCCACCGGACATCGTGAACCGTGCTGCCACCGCTGTAGATTCGCTCTGGGGCCGGTATAACGCACAGTTCTGGGAGGTGACCGCGTGTCAGTGGCAGGAGCGCTTTGATCCGACCTATGCAACCTACACTTCGGGGCTGGGCAACTACGACTACCTTTCGCGGCTGAACCTGCCAGGCGTCTTCGAAAGCGTTGCCGCGGTCAGTACCACCGGGAAAATCAAAAAACCCCTCATCACTGTGGCGGGCACGATGGACGCGCTGTTGCCGGTAAAGCGTCAGGCGCGTGCCTACGAGGCCGCGGTGAACGCCTCGCGCAAAGGCAACGACGACGAGCGCAACGCGCAATACCGGCTATACGAAGTGCAGAACGGGAATCACATCGAGAGCTATGTCGGTCCGTTCCCGCAATTGGTGGTGATCCAGCCGCACGCGCAAAAGGCGTTTGACCTGCTCGTGGACCATGTGGAGGCACGATCGCCGCTTCCTCCCAGCCAGTGCGTACCCAAGGGCGGGACGATCTCCCAGACCCCATCGGAACCGGGTAATTGCGGCAACCTGTTCGTACCTTAACAAAACTGGCCGGACGGACCGGGGAGGGGTCGAGAGACTCGTCCCCTTTTCTTGAAATTAATTTAGATCCTTTGCTTGTCCGCGAAATGGCCCAAGCAATGCGATCCCGCTCGGATGGGATACGCAGAATCATGAACGTCTGAACGGGTCGATCTCAGCCCGTCGCGAGCGTCTCAGTTCGGCCACAACCCGTCGTAGCGCCTCGCCCTCCAAAGCGGCCGCTCACTGGCAGCGGTGGGACAGGACCGACCGTTGCCGGCGCGGGCGAAGCCTTCTGGGAGGCGTAATATAGGTTGGCTTTCCGTATATCGACGAGGTGATTCAATAATGGATCGGCGGACGGTCATACTCGCTGTCGGGCAGCTTACTTGCGGCGCCATTCGCCAGCCATGCGCAGAAGCCGGCGAAGGTCGAGTTGGGTATCAACCGGAAAACCGCCAAGGCGGTCGGTCTCACCGTCCCGCAGTCGGTACTGTTGCGCGCGGATGAGGTAATACAGGGATCGAACGTTCCCGATTGTTCGCGGGTTTCGCACTGCTCACTACGCTCGCTGACTAAGCTGATTCGTTAAACATCTGCTTTGGCGAAGATCGGCGTCCTTGCGCCACCCGCACCGTCCCGTCAAACTGCGAAGGCCTTGAAGCGCGATCGGAATGCGGCCCCGGACATGCAGCGACGTGCGATCGTTGCCGGCGCAGCGTTGGCGATGGCCGCGCTCCCGATTATCACCAAGGCTCAAAGTCCGACCCGCCTTCGAAAGATCGGTGTCCTGTCGGTAGGGTGGGCATATGCGCCGATCAGGACCCTGTACCAGGATCGACTGCGACAACTCGGCTGGACGGAAGGCCAGAATTGCATCTTCGTAAATAAGTTGGCCGAAGGAGACGTCTTGAGGCTCGACCGTCTCGCGGCCGAATTGGTCACCGAGGGCTGTGACGTAATTGTCGCAATCGACAACTCCGCCATCCGCGCCGCACAGCGAGCCACCTCGAAGATTCCGATCGTAATGATCAGCGCCAGCGATCCCGTGGGCAACGGCTTCGTGCGGTCGCTGCCACAGCCGGGCGGCAACATCACCGGCGTGGCGTGGGACCAGTCTGTCGAGATCATGGGCCGGTATCCGCAGCTGCTGAAGGAACTCGTGCCGGGGCTAACTCGGATCGGTGCGATCGTCGATCCGGGCCTGACCGGCGTAAATGCATATGTCGACGCAGCCGGCGATGCGGCGCGCAAACTCGGCATGACGCTACGCGTCGCCGAGGTCCGCAAGCCGGACGACTTGAAGCCCGCGTTCGCCCAGGTCGCGAGCTGGGGCGCGCAGGCGGTTTTTGTCTTTGGGAGCCCGATGATCTTCGGAAAGCGGGAGCAGATCGTCGCGCTCGCACGCCAGCGGCGACTGCCCGCTATCTACGTCTTCCGCGTGGCGGTGGAGAGCGGTGGGTTGATGTCCTACGGCGTGAGCACGGAAGACCTGTGGCTGATGGCCGCGGGCTTTGTGGACAAGATTTTGAAGGGCGCCAATCCGGCCGACATGTCGGTGGAGCTACCGACTCGCTACGAACTGGCCATCAACCTCAAAACTGCGAAGGAGCTCGGGTTCACGATCCCGCAGTCGTTGCTGCTGCGCGCGGATGAGGTGATTCAGTGAAAGCCGCCCGCGGAATATCGGCTGCACTGCTGCTGCGCGCCGATCGGGGGATCAGAT
>JANXZT010000427.1 GCA_025355395.1 Betaproteobacteria bacterium | reverse complement strand
CACGTCGGGAATACGCCGCCGCGGTTGGGCAGCTCCAATATGCGTGAAATCCATCGACGAGGCGGACCGCAACAACGCCTGACGCGGGCGCAACCTGGCCGAGGACAACGGGCTTGGCGGTGGCTGTTCACCTACATTTCTTGACATCCGGACGGCGCCGAGTTAGGTACGCGGGCGATGACCGCCAATCGACGATGGCCGTGCCGATGTCCAACTTGACGGAGTGAAGATTGCCGATTGCTGACCGTTCCCACCTTATCACCGTCCCCATTTGCTCCGCCGCTCGCCGAGCCGCACACGTTTCCCCCAAGTACCTCTTGACATCCCCAGACATTGCGGTAGAATGGCACAACACTTTGTGCCATCCGGGGAGCCCATGACGTACGTCTCCGGCCGGGAAGTCGGAATCGAACGACTCGGTGCGGGTCGGCTCAGGTTCTCGATGGTTCTCTATGGCACAGCTTATTTCCGGGAAGTTGGACCCTATGACGACGTCACGCTGCTGGAAGCCGCAGCGCTGCTTAAAGTCGACCGCGCCACGATGTTCAAATGGGTCCGAGACGGAAAGCTTGACGACGTGAATTCGGGGGGCGTCGCCATGGTTGCGCTACCCCAGCTCTATGAGCGGGCTACGACGGCTGGGTACCCCTGGCCATGGTGGGACTAGGAGGATGCAACGATGTCAGCGCCAAGCAGAAAAGAGGTGTTCGGTGAGGTGATCGAACTCCGGGAACAGTTGGACGCGGTGCGCCGCGCGTACGATGACGATGACCTTGATGGGATCGGCGCCGCACTTGCCGGTGACGATCTGGACGAGGAAGACGAGGAAGATGACATCGAGGATGATGAGCTCGATGAGGACGAGTTGGACGACTGACCCATGCTCCGCATCTCCGAAGCCGCCTCGAAGCTTGGCGTAGCCCCCAGCACTCTCCGCGCGTTCGCTGATCGTGGACTGATCGCTTTCACCGAGATGCCGAACGGCGAGCGGCGGTTCGCGGAAAGCGCCGTCGAGGCATTTCGCGAGCAAGGGGCGAACCCGCCGTCAGCTCGCGTGACGGATGAAGCAGATCCTTCGCCAGCCCCGCGCCCCCGCCGTCCCTCCTGGACTGAAGTACCGCCTTGGGAACGACCGGCCCTAGCCGCCGAGGCGGAAGTGCGAATCGAGAAAGCCAAACGCGAAATCGCGCAGCTAGCGGTCGATGACAGGGCGCGCGCCGAACAAGCACAACGGGACCGCATCGCTGCGATGACCGCACAAGCCGAGCAAGACAGGCAACGCATGGAAGCGCAGCGGGAAGCGCAGGCGGCCAAGCTCGCTGAATCCATGAAGCCAATCAAAGAGGCTGTCAATGCGTTCGTCGCGAGGCGACAGGAACAGGCGAAGGTAGACGCCGCACGCGCTGCGAAAGATGTTCGGGCAGCAACACAACGGCTGGCCGCATTGCCCGAGGATAGAGAATTGGAGTCGATGCAGCGGGCCTACCAGCAACGCCGTGATTTACTCGATTTGGCGAGCGTAGCGTGGCGATTTCGCAAGTAGTAGAACAGTACCGTAGGTACCCGAAGTGTACCGTTGACAGGGGTAGGTACCACATGCCGAACGATGGACTGTTGAATGCGAAAGAGGCTGCGCGATACCTGAAAATGTCGGTATCGTGGCTCTATACCTCGCTCATACCTTTCGTAAGACTTGGAAGGGCTCGCCGATATCGTATCATCGACCTTGACGAATACGTTGCGGCGCGGGTGCAATCATGAGCGCGATCTATTTGCGGAAAGGCAGCAAACTCTACCAGATCAAAGTGCCCACCCGGCACGCTGGCGGATGGATCAACCGCTCCACCGGAACCGCAAACAAGCACGTTGCTACCGCGATGGCGAAAATGTTTGACGACATCGGGCCGCGCGGCAAGCGGCTTGTGTTGTTCCTTGATGCCATCCACAACAACACGCTGACGGTCGGTGAGTTGTACGATGCGTACGATGCTGGCCCTGCTGGCCTCGATGCCCTGCGAGATCGGATGAACGAGGTCGATGTTGAGCCCCTCATCGAAAAGTGGTTGGTGTCGATGCGCGGTCGCGTGGAAGCCGACACAGTCAAGCACTACCGCAAGCACGTACGAACATTCATTCCGCTGGGCGCGCGTTGCCCAAGCTCGCAGCTTCGCCGCGCCGAGTTGCGGCCGTGGTTTGATGGCATTGCGGTGAAGGCGGGAACGAAGCGGAAGTATCACGCGGCAATGTCGCAGTTCTGCCAATACCTGATCGACCTCGAAATCCTCGCGGCGAATCCGATGCGTAGCATCAAGCCGCCCGCGCCAGCACCGCCACGCGCGCAGTACCTCGAAAACGACCGAGTCATCCAGTTGGTCGATTCCCAATT
>JANXZT010000424.1 GCA_025355395.1 Betaproteobacteria bacterium | reverse complement strand
TCCGCAGCAATAGCGTGCTATTGCAAGGGCGAGCAACGCGGAACCAGGCCCAAAGCGCTCCCGTCCCTTCGGGTTGCTGCCAAAAGGCGCGTCCGCCGCGTTGCTCGGCTTGCCGATATACTCGATATCGGCCGCACCTCGTGCCTTGCGGACGCGCCTTTTGGCCCTGCAACGCATACATGAAAGTAAGCCCGACAGGCTCCTAGGGCACAGTGCGATACGGCGGCAATGTTGACAGGCGCAGATCGTCGCGGGGACCCCCCACGGTGAAGTGATACAGGCTTTGCCAGCGATCGTCGTTGATGCCGAGCAGTCCATGCATTTCATCGTCGAAATAGCAGCCTATTCCGGTCGAACGCACTCCCGCCGCTTCCGCTTCGAGGTACAGGACATGGCCCAGGAGGCCGCACTCCCAGAAGAGATGTCGGTAGCGCCACGGCTCATCTCGCGCGCACTCGACATGCGCGAGCATCCCGACTGCGAAGCACGAATCGGCCGCAATATCCTGGTGACAACAAATCGACTTCGCGATGGCGCGCAGGTCGTAGGGCAGCAGCAGAAACAGTGGCAGATGCTCCGGACCTCGTTTTTCCCATAGCCATTCCGGGCGCATCGACTGTTTGAAATCCGCAAGCGCCGATGGCTCGCGCAGGAACATGTACAGGCCCGGATCGAGCCCGACCACCCGATGCACCATCAAAGCCGGGTGCACCAGTGGCCGCGAGGCGAGGACGTTCCACGGCGGTATGTTCTCGCGCACCATCAGGGCGTCCAGCATCGCGAAAAAACTTTCAGCACTGAGGTGCGTTTCCCCGTCGAAGTCCACCGCACTGCGACGTTGCCGGGCAAGTGTTGCGAATGTCGGGTCGAGGGCAGGTTCGGCGGGTGACGGCAGCGAAGCGGCGCAGTAGGTCGCAGCGTCGGGTGTCGCGGACTTCTGCGTCGCGTGATGAATCAACTCGATGTCAGGCCACGGCACGTGCTCGACTGAAAGCCGATTCGCTCGGCCCAACCAGCCGGCATCGGGTAGCGCATCCCTCGTGCATCCGAGCGGCGGAGGCGAAGGGTCGGCCCCGATCCACAACAGAGCCTCCGGGGCTTCCCGTTCCGCGGCGTCAAAGTCGTCACCGCGGTCGAGCCCCAGTCGTGCGGCTATCGACTCGTCACTGACTGCAAAGAGCAGCCGCGTCTGCCAGCCGAGCGCGGCAGCGGCGTAACTCAGCGCTGCGATCGCATGCCCGCAATCGTGCTGACAATAGCGCCAGGCGCGCATCCCATACTTCCACGCCTCGCGCCAGTAGATCGAGCTCAATCCAACCACGACACCGCCACCACCAAATGTTGACGTCCATAGGGGATCGCCGGGCGCCGCCCTTCTTTCCAGCAGGTGATCTCGGCTTAAATAATGGTAGACGCCGGTGGGCAACCCCGGTAGCGACTGACACAGCAAATAGCCCTCGGTCGGATGCAGGTTTCCGCTCGAAGGATTGCAGCGCAACGCCCAACGATTGCTGCCGAAGGCTTTCCAGGCCGATAGCCCGAGGGAAAGCTCGAACAGGATGCCGACGCTATGCACGTCGAATTCCCTCGGCGCTGGCAATTTCCCGCGACGAATCTGCTGGTAGCGCGTCGACAGCGCATCGGCCGCGAGCGGCAGCTTGATCGTCGGCGCCCCGGCAAAACTCCGAAAAGGATCAGGCTGATTGGCCCAGTCGAGTCTGCCCGGGCCGGGCGCATACCGGTTGAGGTGGTGCTTGCTGCGCTGGTGATACTCGAGCACCGCAGAGGGGCCTCCTGAATCCTGCCGCTCAAGTCGCAACTGGAGCCGCGCGTTCCATCTCCGGCGTCCATTTGCCATCGCGTGCCAGCGCATTCATTCGGACCCGATGGCAGAATATTTTCTGGGCAGCGGGCACATTTTCGGCGCGTCCGCCCCAAGCGCGCATCGCCGGATCCTGCAGCGCCCGCGCATACGAGAACGACAGCACCCAGGGCGCTCGTGGATACATGGCGTTCATCGCATTCAGGTTGGCGGTCGCGTCCTCCGGGCCCTGTCCGCCCGATAGAAAGTTGATGGTTGGAACGGCCGCCGGAACGTTTCGACGAAGCACGTCGAGCGTGGCCGTCGCGACCTCTTCCGGACCTGCCTTGGAAAGACTTTTGTTGCCAGGCAGCACCATGTTCGGCTTGAGCACCATTCCCTCGAGGATGACCCGATGCCGATGCAGCGCGTCAAAGACCGCGTGCAACACCGCCCCGCTCACTTCATGGCAACGCTCGATGCTGTGATCGCCATCGATGAGGACCTCGGGCTCGACAATGGGCACGATGCCCTCCTGCTGGCAGATCGCGGCGTAGCGCGCAAGCACTTCTGCGTTGGCCTTGATGCCCAGCGCCGTGGGATTGCGATCCGTGATGCCGTACACCTCGCGCCATTTCGCAAAACGCACGCCATGGGTCTTGTACGCTTGCAGGCGCTCGGTCAAGCCATCCAGACCCTGCGTGATCAGATCCCCGGGCGCATTGGGCAGCGGGGTCGTTCCCTTGTCCACCTTGATCCCCGCGAGGATGCCACGTCGCGTCAGGACCTCTGGCAGCGCCGTGCCGTCATCACTATTCTGACCCAGCGTTTCCTCGAACAGGATCACACCGCTCAAGTATTTCTCCGCACCTTGCGCCGTAAACAACAGCGAACGATAGTTGCGGCGCGTTTCCTCGGTCGACTCGATGCCAAGTGCCTTGAAGCGCTTGGTGATGGTCGGCTGGCTTTCGTCGGCGGCCAGAATCCCCTTGCCGGGTCTCGTGAGTTCGCCAATCGTTGCCTTCAGGGTGTCGTCGATGCGCATGGTTGCATTCCTCCGATTCACGTGAAAGAACTGGTAGATGTTGCGCTGCTGGCCGTGCAGGGACACGAATGTGCCCTTGCCCTGTTTGCGGACCCGGACCGTCGCTGCGACGAGCTCACCGATTGCCGCCCGGATGGTGGCGATCCAAACCCGGTAACGGGCAGCCAGCTTGGGTCGCCGGGCAACACCTCGTCCGCGGTCCATTCGCCTTCGACGAGGCTCTGGGAAGGGCGTGGCATCGCTGGGTTCCATGCCGCCATACTGACCACCACGAACCCGGCAATAAAGACCGTCAAGGACCCCAGCGGCAAGGACAAGATCGCGCTTCCCGCGGCCAAGATCTCCATCCGGGCGGTTGTTCTTCAGATGGCCGCGGCGCAGGCATTCGGAGACGACAACTATACGCCGCTGGACAGCATCACCTTACATAACCCGACTGCGTCGGACATCACCGGGGTCCGCAGTCGATGTGGACCTCGTCGTTTGACGCCTGCCTGTCGGTCATGCCAGGGTTCGAACGGACGCTTCCCGATCCCATTGCCGCGTTTTTGCGGCAGCAATGAAAGCCTTCGTGTCCTTGACGTCGACGACGCCCCCGTCATTTGGAATCGCGGCCCTTTCCAGAAGCGAGTGGCCACCGTTGTCGACTGCGATCGCTTTCAAGTGCCCGAAAGCGTCG
>JANXZT010000386.1 GCA_025355395.1 Betaproteobacteria bacterium | reverse complement strand
TGATCGACAGCCGCTTGTTCTGGTAACTCACCTTGTCGCCGGGCATACCGACCACGCGCTTAATGTAGTCGAGCGATGGGTCCTCGGGGAAGCGAAACACCATGACTTCGCCGCGTTGCGGCGAATTGATGTCGAGGATCTTTTTGTTGATGACCGGCAGGCGTATGCCGTAGGTAAATTTGTTCACGAGTATAAAGTCACCGATCAGCAGCGTCGGCAGCATCGACCCGGAAGGAATCTTGAACGGCTCGACCAGGAACGACCGCAGCAGGAACACGATCAGAATGACCGGGAAAAAACTCTTCGGGTATTCGATCCACCAGGGTTCGGCCGCATCCGCGGCGCGCCGCTTGCGCAGGAGATAGTAGTCGAGCAGGCAGATTGCGCCCGTTACGACCAGCAGCGAGAACATGATGAGGGCAAAATTCATTTATTTACTCTCCACCTGCAGTATGGCCAGAAACGCTTCTTGCGGAATCTCGACGTTGCCGACCTGCTTCATGCGCTTTTTGCCGGCCTTCTGCTTTTCGAGCAGCTTGCGCTTGCGCGAAATGTCCCCCCCGTAGCACTTGGCCAGCACGTTCTTGCGTAGCGCCTTGACGTTTTCCCGTGCGATTATATGCGCGCCTATCGCCGCCTGCACGGCGATGTCGAACATCTGGCGCGGGATGAGTTCGCGCATTTTCTGCGCCAGCTCGCGGCCGCGGTACTGCGCGTTGGCGCGGTGCACGATCAATGACAGCGCGTCGACACGATCGCCGTTGATGAGAATGTCCAGGCGCACGAGATCGCCGGCGCGGTATTCCTTGAAATCGTAATCGAGCGACGCGTAGCCGCGGCTGTTGGATTTCAGCTTGTCGAAAAAATCCATCACGACCTCGTTGAGCGGCAACTCGTAGGTCAGCATCACCTGGCGCCCGAGATACTGCATGTTCTTTTGCATTCCGCGCTTTTCGGTGCACAGCGTGATCACCGGCCCGACGTACTCCTGCGGCATCAGGATGCTGGCGGTAATGATCGGCTCGCGGATCTCCTCCACCCGCGACAGGTCCGGCAGCTTGGAAGGATTTTCGATTTCCATCACGGTGCCATCGCGCATGCGCACCTGATAGATGACGGTCGGCGCCGTGGTGATGAGCTCCATGTCGTACTCGCGCTCGAGCCGCTCCTGCACGATGTCCATATGCAGAAGCCCGAGAAAGCCGCAGCGAAAGCCGAATCCGAGCGCCTGCGAGACTTCCGGCTCGTAGTGCATGGAGGCATCGTTGAGCTTCAGCTTGTCGAGCGCATCGCGCAGCGCTTCGTACTGATTCGATTCGACTGGATACATGCCGGCAAAAACCTGCGGCTTCACTTCCTTGAATCCCGGCAACGCCGAAGAGGCGGGCCGGCTCGCAAGTGTCACCGTATCGCCCACCTTCGCGGCGTGGATCTCCTTGATGCCGGCAATGATGAACCCGACTTCGCCTGCGCCGAGGGCATCGCGGGCCACCGCCTTGGGCGTGAACACCCCGACCTGCTCGCAGCCGTACGCGGCGCCGGTGGCCATCAGCAGTATTTTGTCGCGCGGCTTCAACGCCCCTTGCATGACCCGCACCAGCATCACCACACCGACATAGTTATCGAACCAGGAATCGATGATCAACGCCTGCAACGGCGCGGCCGGGTCGCCTTTGGGCGGTGGCACACGCGCGATCACGGCCTCCAGGATGTCGTCGATGCCCTCACCGGTCTTGGCGCTGGCGCGGATCGCGTCTTGCGCATCGATGCCGATGATGTCCTCGATCTCCGAAATAACGCGGTCGGGGTCAGCCGAGGGCAGATCGATCTTGTTCAGCACCGGCACTACCTCGACGCCCTGCTCGATGGCGGTATAGTAGTTGGCGACCGTCTGGGCCTCGACACCCTGTGAAACATCGACCACCAGCAGCGCGCCTTCGCAGGCGGCGAGCGAACGCGAGACTTCGTAGGCGAAGTCCACGTGCCCCGGGGTATCGATGAGATTCAGGCGATAGAGCTGCCCGTCTCGCGCCTGGTAGGTGAGCGCCGCCGTTTGCGCCTTGATCGTGATGCCGCGCTCGCGCTCGAGGTCCATCGAATCGAGGACCTGCGCTTCCATCTCCCGCTCGGCCAGTCCCCCGCACCGCTGGATGAAGCGATCGGCGAGCGTCGATTTCCCATGGTCGATGTGGGCGATGATCGAGAAATTGCGGATGTTCTGCACAGCAAGCTTTCAAAGGAGCTTAGAGCCGATGCGGCGGCAGTCGCCGACGGCGATTGCCGGCAGCCATATTCTGGCCGGCAACGCCCCGGGCATCGCTTCACGAACCTTGTCCGCCCAAACAAAAAGGGCACCGCCAAAGTGCCCTCGCGACAGCAATCGTGTTGAATTTTAGCGGATTTTCGCCTCCGGCGCGACCCTTGCCGTCATTGCCGCAGGGTAGAGGGCGTGTCGGTGCCTGCCGCCGTCAGCGCCGCCACCCACCGCTCCGGGTCGAAATGGTAGTGACATATCTCGCGCGCGGGTTCGGGCGCGCCGAGAAAGAGCACCGGCACCCATGCGCCCCAAGCCGCTTCCAGCGCCGGGTCGGCGTCAACATCAATTACGTCGAGCCCGGTGCCCGCAGCCGCGGCGAGGGGGGCCACACTGCGCTGCATTTCGTCGCACAGGCTGCAGTACGCCCGGGTGAGAAGGGTGAGTCGCACGCGGACGTCTTCCACGCCCGGCCCGCTCACTCCGTACCGTTGTTGATGCGCAACGTCGAGAAAAACGTCTGCTCGCCGCGTTTCAACTGCAGGGTAACCGATGCCCCGCGCTCGAGCTTCCCGAGGAGAACGTTCATCTGCTCGGCGCTGCGCATCTCCGTGCTCTGACCCCGGGTCACGATGGCAAGTATCACGTCTCCCGGCTGGACATTGCCGCGCACCGCACCGGTGATGTCTTCGACCAGTACGCCGTTTTTGATCTCGAGCTCCTTCTTCTGCTCGTCGGTCAAATCGGCGAGCACGAGCCCCATGCGATTGGGCTTGGCGCGCTCCTTGGGCGGCGTGTTGCGCCGCTGGGTGGGTGCGGCCACCGCATCTTCCTTGAGCTCGACCACCGTCACCGCGACGTCGCGCTGCGAGCCCTTGCGCCAGACCGTGAGGGTAACCTTGTTGCCCGGACGTACCATGGTAATGATCCGCGGCAGTTCGCTTGACGTCTTCACTTCGCGTCCGTCGACCTTCAGGATGATGTCGCCCGATTCGATGCCGGCCTTGTCGGAGGGACCGCCTTTCTCGACCGAATTGACAAGCGCGCCCGTGGCGCGGGGCAAGCCGAAGGCCTCGGCTGTCTCCCGCGCGACTTCCTGGATCTGGACGCCGATGCGCCCGCGGGTGACCCGTCCCTTCTCCTTCAACTGCTGCACCGTGTTCATCGCCACGTCGATGGGAATCGCAAAAGCGAGGCCCATATAGCCGCCCGAGCGGGAGTAAATCAGCGAATTGATGCCGATGACCTCGCCACGCAGGTTGAACAGCGGCCCGCCCGAGTTGCCCGGATTGATGGCGACGTCGGTTTGCAGGAAGGGGACGAGATTTTCCTGTGGCAGATCGCGGCCCTTGGCACTCAGGATGCCTGCCGTCATCGTGTTCTCGAGCCCGAATGGCTTGCCGATCGCCACCACCCATTCGCCGACTCTCGATTTCTCGGGGTCGCCGATGGTGACTTTGGGAAGATTGGTGGCCTCGATCTTGAGCAAGGCCACATCGGTGCGCTTGTCGGCACCGACGACCTTGGCCCTGAATTCCCGGCGGTCGGTGAGACGCACGTTCACTTCATCCGCGCCCTCGACCACGTGCGCGTTGGTGATGAGATAACCGTCGGAGGAAAGGATGAATCCCGAGCCCACCGATTGCGCTTCCTGCTCGCGCTCGGACTGGCTGCCACGACCGCGGGGCGGTACCTGGCCGAAGCGGCGGAAGAACTCATAGAACGGATCGTCCTCCGAAAGCTCGGGTGTGCGCTGGCGGCGCACTTTTTGGGTGACGTCGATGCTGACGACCGCCGGCCCGTTCCTTTCGTAGAGCTCGGTGAAATCAGGGAGCCCTGCCCCCGCGCGCGTTTGCGCCGCCACGGGTGCAACGACCAAGGCGGCAATGGACAGGGTCGCGGCGAGCAGGGCCGCGATAAGGGGAGAACGCAACTCGTGCTTCATGGGGTTCCTCTGGCGGGACTTTGAATATCGGTGCGGGACAGCCAACAGACCAACAATGCAAAAATGTACGGACGCGGCATCAGCGGCGCGTCACTGAATTTCCCATCTGGCGCACCGTCAATGCGGGTGCCTCGCCAAGCACGGTGATGAGATGATCTCCGAGCTGGCGCATGTAAATGTTGGTGCCGCCCCGCTGGGTCAGGCCGATCGGATGCGGTGCCGCGCCCAGCGGCTCGACAAACACGGAAACGGCGACGAGACCATCGGAAAACACGAGATGCGCCACTGGATAGCGCTTGCCGCGCACCGTGCGAAAGCCTTCCACCATCTTGGAAAATCCGGCGGGAATACCGGCCACGCTCCATCCGGTGTCCTTGATCTCGATGTCGCCGGGACCGATTTCGCGTACCTGCCAATCCGGCGGCACTGGCGGCCACGACGGCTGCACCATGCTGCGGTCCATGCGTCCACCGACGGAAAGATCGGCGAACGCGAGCTGCTCGACCACATCGTTGACTTCATTCAACACGCGCGCCTTCAGCAGCAATCCGGTGGCGGCGTCGGCCCAGAACTTGTGGCCATAGCGCAGCCCGTCACGCGGCTCGAAGACGTAGGCCTGCGCATCCATGCCCGCGACCCGCGCGCTCTCGCCTTTCTTGAACTCGTAGTAGTCGAGGAGGGAGCGCTGTTGCTCGGGTGACACTGCAGGAAAGGCGTTGCGGAAAGTACGCGGCTCGATGCGCACCAACTTGGCCTCGGGATAATAGAAACGCACCTCGGCCTGGCCGCGAATGATTTCGCGCGCGGGGCCATCGAGGCTCACGAGTTTTTCGAGCTCGCTGCCGCCCTCGTTGATATGCACCAGGCGCGATGTCTCGACGCGGCCGCCATGCTGGTACATGATGGTGCCCGAATAATTGAGGGACCGTGCAGCCGATGCCGCCCGGTTGAGCCACGCCGCGGCATCCTGCGCCAGTGCGGCCTGAGCCATTGCCATGCTCACCAGGGCCAGCGCCAGTGTGACGGCGGGTCCTGCGGTGCGGCGCCGCCGCGGCCCGATCCCGGCCGGGACAACACCGGCGATCATGCCGGCCGCCCCGTCGCGATGATCACCCCCGGACGCTTACTGGCGCGCATCGGAAGCGGGTGCTGCAATCGCGCGAATGCTGGGGCCTAGGTCCTGGATCTGCGAGCTGGGTGAAAATTCCTGGTGAGCGAGCAGATAATCCTGTGGCACCGTTGCCGGGCGCCCCAGGGCCGCGCGCACGGTCGCCGTCTCGCGCGCCTTCGCCACCGCGGTGACGGCCGGCGCCGTGTCGATCACGCTGAAGGCCACCCAGCCGGTGATGGCAACCGCGGCGATCGTCGCTGCCGCCGCCCACGCATAGGTCAGCGGCCGTTGCACGCGGGCTCGCGGCGCCACGACTACTGGCTCGGCCGCGAGACGCGCGGCGAATTTTTCCGAGAGCTGCGGGGCGGCGCCGGCCGTTCCCCGCAACGTGTCGCCGATCACGTGGTAGCACATCCAGGTGGCCATCCCTTCGCCCTGCTTCAACTGCGAACAGGTGGCATCCAGATGATCTTCGGGGAGGTCGCCGTCGACCAGCCGTGAAATGTCCTCGCGCATTACCATCTTCGATCCTTGTCGGTCCCCAGCAACGGCCGCAATTCCGTTGCGATCGCTTCCCGCGCCCGGAAAATCCGGGAGCGTACCGTGCCAATCGGACAATTCATCACGTTGGCAATCTCTTCGTAACTGAGGCCCTCGATCTCGCGCAGCGTAATCGCGGTCCGTAGATCATCCGGAAGCGCGTCCATTGCCTTGTTGACAGTGGTCGCGATCTGCTTTCCGAGCAACTCGCTCTCCGGTGTATTGGAGTCGCGCAACTGCTCGGCGTCCTCGAAATTCTCCGCTTCCTCATGATCGAAGCCGGTCGACGTCGGTGCCCGCCGCCCCAACGCGACGAGATAGTTCTTCGCGGTGTTGATCGCGATTCGGTACAGCCACGTATAAAACGCGCTGTCGCCGCGGAACGAAGGCAGCGCACGGTAGGCCTTGATGAAGGCTTCCTGCGTCACATCCTCGACCTCGGCGGGGTCGCGCACCAACCGCGACAACAGCCGCCCCAGCTTGCGCTGATATTTCAAGACCAGCAATTCGTAGGCGCGCTTGTCACCCCTTTGCGCGCGCTCGACGAGTAGCTGATCGACTTCTCGATCACCCATCGACGGGTTGTCCCTGAGTCATTTCGTTTTTATACCCGCCGAACGGCAGGTGCGGGCCGGCAGTATAGCGAAGCCCTCATCACCCCTCTCGAGGCCATAAGGACTCCTGCGGCGCACGCTTGGTGGAAGAGACCCGTCAATGTGTAAGAAGTTCATCCACGCCCCGATGTGGCGGGCAGGAATTGACCCCGCGCAAGGTGGGCCGGTTGTTCCAGGTCGACCACTGCCCGCACGTGCCCGGTCACGGTGCCTCGGTAGTTGCGCACGACGGGTTCCCGCCAGAGCGCAAGTGCTGCCCGCTGGTCGGGATCGAGCAGCCCGATCTGGTCGAGCACGGCCACCGTCGCCGGCAGGAGTCCCCGTTTGTTGCCATCGGCAACCTTGAGCGCTATCCCGATACCTGAGCTGCGCACACCGATCGCCTGAACCCCTTCGGCGCCGATCTTGGCGACCCAGTCGCCGCGGCCGGCAGCCATGAGCGCCAAGTCGCTGCGCCCCTCCCCTGAAACCATCTCGGGATGCGCTGTCATCGCCGTCCCGAGGCGGCTTGCTGCCGCACCATAGCGCGCGTCGGGCTCGTCGGAAGCCAGACGTGCGAAGGCGAGCGCCAAGCGTGCCAGCGGGACGGCGTAGTTCGGCGCCGAGCAGCCGTCGATCCCGGCGACCAGCGCCGCTTCCGGAGTTGCGGTGAAGTGGGAGACGGCGCCGCGGATCGCGCGCTGCAGCGGATGGTCGAACGCGAGATAGGTGTCCTTCCGCACGTTGCATGCGGCGCACCAAGCGAGCATGCCGCTGTGCTTGCCCGAGCAATTGTGCGCAAGCGGCGAGTATGGCGGTGGCGGCGGCAATTCGCCTTTGACCTCGTAGAAGCCCGGAGCATGGCTGCCGCATTGCAGATCCGAGGATGCGTTCCCGGCGCGTCGCAGCATGTCCGCCACCGCCGCGACGTGCCGTGGCTCGCCGGAATGACTCGCGCAAAGGAGCGCGATCTCGGGCGCGGAAAAGCCGAAGCGCTCGAGGCCGCCTTCTGCCACCAGTGGCACTGCCTGGAAGGGTTTGAGCGCACTTCGCGTCATGGTCAGAAACCATGGATCGCCGGCGCTGTACAGCACCCGACCGTCGCGATCGACCACGGCGACCGATCCGTAATGCGTACTGTCGATGGCGGCGCCACGGGTGACGATCGTCAATGGCGCATGCGGTGGCGCGGCCGAGGACGCCACCATCGGCCCGTTCGCCAACCCCGATCCGAGAGCCTGCGCATTGGGCGACGACGCCGACGCGACGCGGGCGGGCGACGGGGCAGCGGCGGAAGAGGATGACACAGCAACCATTAAAAACGCGATAGACGATCAATGCAACCCATCATTATCGCCTGTTCGATGCGCGCAGCGCGAGAGTAATCTTCAGTGACCGACGGCCGTCGGAGCGGCGCATGGTGAGCGCCGTTGCAACCGTACCGCATGCCTTGCCGGCAGCGCGTCAACCGACGGCGAGCGCGGCGCGGATCTGCTCCAGTGCGGTGGGGTCCTCGATGGTGGTGAGATCGCCCGGATCACGACCCTCGGCCAGGGCCTGGATCGACCGGCGCAACAGCTTTCCGGAGCGCGTCTTGGGCAGCAGGCTCACAAAATGGACGGCGCCGGGGCGGGCGATCGCGCCCAGCTC
>JANXZT010000379.1 GCA_025355395.1 Betaproteobacteria bacterium | reverse complement strand
CGGGAATGACGCAGTGTTGATATTTGACGCATTCGGGTACCCGCGTGCGCGGGAATGACGCAGTGTTGATATTTGACGCATTCGGGTACCCGCGTGCGCGGGAATGGCGTGGTGGTGATATCAAACGCGTTCGGACGCCATCGCGCCCGGGACTGACAAAACTTCGCGACTTTACGTTTTCCGCCTAGGCGCCTATGGACCATGTCGCCGGACTTCTCGTGCTGACCCTCGCAGCGGGAACGCCGCTGGTATACGCTGCGCTCGGTGAGCTCGTCGTCGAAAAGGCCGGCGTGCTCAATCTGGGCGTCGAAGGCATGATGCTGGTCGGCGCAGTCGCGGCATTCATCGTCGCGGCACGGACGGGCCACGCATGGCTCGGGATTCTGGCGGGGATGGCGGGCGGTGCCGCACTCGCCGCGGTGTTTGCGATCCTGACGCTGTCGCTCCTGGCCAATCAGGTGGCGGCCGGGCTGGCACTTTCGCTCTTTGGCATCGGGTTGTCGGCATTCGTCGGGCTACCGTACGTGAACGTGGTCATCGAAGGCATCCGCCCATTCGCCATCGCCGGAATCTCCGATCTGCCTTACGTCGGCAAACTGTTGTTCGGGCACAACCCGCTCGTGTATCTCTCGATTGCGGAGTTCGCGGCGATTCATTGGTTTCTTTATTCCACGCGGCCGGGGTTGATCGTGCGCGCGGTGGGTGAGTCGCCGCAATCGGCACATGCGATTGGTTTTCCGGTGATTCGCATCCGTTACCTGGCCGTCCTGTTCGGCGGGGCGTCCGCGGGTCTGGCCGGAGCTTATCTCGCCGTGGCCTACACGCCGCTGTGGGCCGAAGGCATGACTGCGGGCCGTGGCTGGATCGCATTGGCACTCGTGGTATTTGCAACCTGGAAGCCGTGGCGGGTGGTGGCAGGCGCCTATCTATTTGGCGGCGTCACCCTCGCCCAGTTCCAGGCGCAGGCGTCCGGCACGGCGATTCCTTCGCAGCTCCTGTCGATGCTGCCTTATCTCGCCACCGTGATCGTGCTGGCGGTCATCTCGCGCGATGCCGTCATGATCCGCCAGAACGCACCCGCTTCGCTCGGCAAGCCCTACCATCCCGAGCATTGACCACCGACCTACGGAACCTCTGAATGAGTCGCGCGCAATCGCGTGGGACTTATGCAGAGGTTTCCTGATGCGCGGCGGGAGGTAAAATCATGGGTTCGCCGGGCAGTCGACGGCGTGGCCCGCCACCACCGCACGCAACGCGCTCCAGGGAGCTTTCATGCACGCGAGTTATCGCCGGAAGATGATCATCGCGCTGGCCGCAGCGGCCGCCGCCGCGGCGCTTCCCGCCATTGCGCAACAGGGCGCCGCTCCCGCACCACCGGGCGCAACGTCCCCACCCTACAAGGTTGGCTACATCTATGTGAGCCCCATCGGCGATGCGGGCTGGACGTTTCAGCACGACACCGGCCGCAAGGAGATGGAGAAAGCGCTCGCCGGCAAGGTCGTCACCAAGTATGTCGAAAGCGTGCCCGAAGGTGCGGATGCCGAACGGGTGATCCGCGAGCTCGCCCAAAGCGGCAATCAACTCATTTTCACCACCTCGTTCGGGTACATGAACCCGACGCTGAAAGTCGCGATGGCGTTTCCGAATACCAAGTTCGAGCATGCAACCGGTTACAAGACCGCGCCCAACGTGGGCATCTACAACGCGCGCTTCTACGAGGGGCGCTATCTGGCCGGCATGGTGGCCGGACGCATGACCAAGTCCAATATCGCGGGCTATGTGGCGGCGTTTCCGATCCCGGAGGTGGTGATGGGCATCAACGCCTTTACGCGCGGCATGCGCGCGGTCAATCCGAAGGCGGAAATGAAAGTCGTGTGGGTGAACGCCTGGTACGATCCGGGCCGCGAGAAGCAGGCCGCCGACACCCTTGTTTCGCAAGGTGCGGACGTGCTGACGCACCACACCGATTCAACAGCGGTAGTGCAAGCCGCCGAAGCCGACAAGGTTTACGCCGTGGCCTACCACTCCGACATGTCGAAATACGGACCTCATGCTCAGCTGACCGCCGTCACCCACCAGTGGGGCGCGTACTACACCAAGGCGGTGAGCGACGCGATCGCCGGGCGCTGGAAGCCCGGCAACGTATGGGGCGGCATCCGGGAAGGGATGATCAAGATGGCGCCGTTCAATGCGGCGGTGCCGAAGGACGTGCAGGATCTCGTCAACAAGACCGCGGGCGAGATTGGCGCGGGCAAATTCCATCCCTTTACCGGCCCGATCAAGGACACCGACGGCAAGGAACGCCTCGCCGCGGGCAAGGTGATGGCCGACGAGGTGCTTTCGAAGATGGATTACTACGTGGAAGGCGTGCAGGGAAAATTGCCGAAGTAGCGCTTCGACCCATCGTCATCCGTGCGAACGTAACGGCGTCCCCTACCCTCACGCAGTTGCGCAATCATCCGATGTTGAGCTTGCGCAGGAGCCACAGCACTCTTTCGAATCGCGCGCCATACGGCGGAGCGAGCAGGCCCGTCGCCGCGAAGCGCGGCTGGATGAAAACCGGTTTTTCCATCGTGAAAGTCTGGAACCCGCGCTCGCCGTGGTAGGCACCCATGCCGGACGCACCGATGCCGCCGAACGGAAGCCCCTCGTGCGCGAAATGCCACATGGTGTCGTTGACGGTGACGCCACCCGCGATCGTCTGTTCCAGAACCCGCCGCCGCCGCGCGGCGTTGTTGCCGAAGTAGTAGAACGCGAGGGGGCGCGGGCGGGCGTTGATGCGCGTGATCGCTTCGTCGACGGTGTCGTAGGTTTCGATCGGCAATACCGGACCGAAGATCTCTTCCTGCATCACCGCCATCGATTCGTTGGCGCCAACGACCAGGGTCGGCGGAAATTTTCGCGCCCCTTCCGCGAGCATCTCCCGCGGCGGTGAAAGCGTAATGACTTCCGCGCCTTTTTGACGGGCGTCGTCCACCAGCCGTCGTAGTCGGCGGAAGTGACGCTCGTTCACAATCGCGGTGTAATCATCGTTGCCGGCGATGGCGGGGTACAGTGCGGCCGCGGCCGCGCTCACCGCCTCGACAAAGGACTCCCGCCGGGCCGCCGGCACCAGTGCGTAATCAGGCGCAATGCAGGTTTGCCCGGCATTGAGGAGCTTGCCCGCCATCAGCCGCGGCGCCGCCGCCGCGAAATCCGCATCGGCATCGAAAAGCGCCGGCGACTTGCCCCCGAGCTCGAGGGTCACCGGTGTCAGGTTCTCCGCCGCCGCGCGCGCCACCAGGCGACCGACTGCAGTGGAGCCCGTGAAGAAGAGATGATCGAAGCGCATGGTGGTAAACGCGTGGCCCACGCTGGCGTCGCCTGGCACCACCGCGAGCTCGTCCTCGCTGAAATAGGCGCGCATCTTCTGCGCCATGAGGGCTGCGAGCGCAGGCGTCAGCTCCGAGGGCTTGAGCAGCACCCGGTTGCCGGCGGCAAGCGCGGCAATCGCAGGGGCAAGCGCCAGTTGCAACGGATAATTCCACGGGCTGATGACGCCGACCACGCCCACCGGCTGACGCAATAGATACGCCCGCGCCGGCTGAAGATGCAGCGGCGTTCGCACCCGGCGCGGCTTCATCCATTGCGCGAGATGGGTCAGGGCCTGCCGTGCCGCGGCCGCGACCACGTAGCACTCGGCGAGCCGCGTTTCATGGGCGCTGCGGTGCCCGAAATCCGCCGCAATCGCATCGACCCATTCCTGCTCGTGCGCTAACGTCAGTGTGAGCATGCGCCGCAAGAGGTCCTGCCGTTTCGCATGATCGGGATAGCGTTCGGATTCGAACGCTGTGCGCTGGATGGCGAAGAGCCGCTCGAGCTCCGATGATGGAGCAATCGGTGTCGCGGCGGATGCCATCGGCGAGGATGCGCTCATGCGCGGCGCCGAGCGAGTCGAAGGGTCATCACGCCGCCATTCTACGACGGCCGTTTTGTGGAGCCGGCATTACCGTCATTTACGCAAATGCATGACAACACTTCGTCATTCCCGCGCACGCGGGAATCCATTTTCTCCCGAGCGAAGATGGATCCCCGCTTTCGCGGGGATGACGACTGAGTCTTGTCGCGGACTTTGGAAAACCTCAATAGTTGCGCCGCAGTACGAACAGCGTGCCGCCAATGATCAATGCGCAGCCGCCGATCATGGGCGCCGTGATGGTCTCGGACAGGAACAGCGCACTCCACAACATCCCGAACAGGGGGATGAGGAAGGTGACCGTCAAGGTTCGGGTGGGTCCGACATCACGCATCAAGCGGTAATAGAGAAGATAGGCGACGCCGCTGCACGCGAGACCGAGCGCCAGCACGTTGCCAAGGACTGCCGGATTGCCCCACGCCGGCCAGGCTGACGCCACCGGGGCGGCGAATACGATGGGCGCCAGCACGGCGGCCGCGGCAAGCTGGCTCCAGCCGGCCACGGCCATCGCAGGGGCATCGGCGGCGCGCTTGCGCAAATAGATACCCGCGGCCGCGTAGCAAAAGGCAGCACCGAGGGATGCCGCGATCGCCCAGCCGAACATGGCGTCCGGCACGACGGGCCCTGCCTTGCTCACCAGCGCCACGCCGGCAACGCCGCACGCCATCCCGGCCAACTTGGCGCGCGTCAGCGGCTCGTCGAGCCACACCGCAGCCAGGAGCGTTGCGAACAAGGGTGTGGCCGAATTGAGAATGCCGAGGTACGAGGCCGGCAAATGGAGTGCGGCAAATCCGAATAGCACGAATGGAATCGCGGAGTTGACGATGCCGATGACGACGTAAGCCCCGCCGAAGCGGGAAAGTTGCGCTGCGTTGCGCCGTAGAGCGGCATAGGCGATGATCGCCACACCGCCGATCAACACCCGCGACGCGGCGGTGGGTACGGGACCAATCACCGGTGAGAGCACCCGGATGAAGATGAACGAACCGCCCCAGATCGCAGCGAGAATCAGCAGTCGGACGATGTCGGCCGGGCGCAAGCCACCGGTCATGCCGCGCGGGCGAAGAGTGGCATCGACGCCTGCTCGAGGGCGAGCAGCGCGCGCTTGCGGTCGAGGCCCCCGGCGTACCCGGTGAGCGCGCCATTGCTGCCGATGACACGGTGGCAGGGAATCAGAATCGCCAACGGATTGCGGCCAGTCGCGGCACCCACGGCGCGCACGCTGCGCGGGCATCCGATCGCCCTTGCCAGTTGCCCGTAAGTTGCCGTGGTGCCGTGCCCGATGCGGGCGATGACGTCCCAGACGCGACGCTGGAAAGGGGTGCCTTCGGTCGCGTACGGCAGGTCGAATGCGTGACGCCGGCCAATGAGGAACTCCTCGATTTGCGCGGCGGCGCGCTGCAGCAGTAGATGTTCCCCGTCCTCGCGGGCGCCCGCGAAACACCGCGGTGCGCGTGCCTGTGCCTCGAAGTGTACTGCGCTGAGGACCGCCGGCGTGGCGGTGATGTAGAGCGCACCGAGCACGGTATCAAAACGCAGAAACGAATAAGTGGTCATCATGTCTTTCTCCAGAGATGCATTACGGCATAGGACCGCCACGGCTGCCATTGGGCGCTGCGTGCGGCGGCACGTACGGAGCTTGTTTCGTTCATGGCTTTAAGGATCACGCCATCACTCGCGGGGAACGCATCCGGCCAGCCGAGTGCGCGCATGGCAATCAGCTCGGCAGTCCACGGCCCGATGCCGGGCAACGCCAGGAGCACCGCGGTCGTGTCGGCGATGTCTGCACGAGGATCGAGACGCACCGAGCCGCATGCGACGGCGCGGCTCAACGCGATCACCGCACGCGCCCGCGCCCCCGTCAACCCGAGGCCGGTCAGCACGCCAACATCAGTGTCGGCGACGCGCTGCGAGAAAGGAAAAATACGGTCGAGAGCTCCCTCAGGCAAGACGAGCGGCACGACGAGCGGCTCGCTCAGGATGCGCACGAATCGTGTCATCAGCGTGCGGGCTGCTCGTACACTCACCTGCTGGCCAACGATCGCCCGCACCCCGAGCTCGAAGCCATCGACTGCCCCCGGTACCCGCAATCCAGGATGTTTGCTTGAGAGCGCACCCAATGCGGCCGCGATTGCTTCGGGATCGCAGTTGGTATCGAACGCCTGACGCACGCGGCTCAACACCGGCGGCACGACCCGAGCAAGCGAATGAGAGAGCTCGACCGCAAGCGTTGACCTTCTCGCCACATTGCCGACGCGGATCCACCCGGCGTGCTCCGCGCCATTG
>JANXZT010000377.1 GCA_025355395.1 Betaproteobacteria bacterium | reverse complement strand
TGGGAATGACGGTGCGGAGTATGGATTGCCGCGTTCGCGGGAATGACGGAGTGGAGTCTGGATTGCTGCATTCGCGGGAATGACTGGGAATGACGGAGCGGCGTCTGGATTGCCGCGGTCGCGGGAATGACGGAGCGGCGTCTGGATTGCCGCGTTCGCGGTAATGACGGAGTGGAGTCATGCGATAGCCTGGTGCTCCCCTTAATCCGATTCCTCGATCCACGCCATCTGGATGGCCTCGAGGATTTTCTCGCCGCAATGCTTCGCATCATCGTCGAACCCGGGCAGTGCCAGCACCCAGTCGCGAAGATCGGTGAAACGCACGCTCTTCGGATCCTGGTCGGGATAACTCTCCGACAGTGTGATGGCGATGTCGCGGGAATCGGTCCATTTCATGAGCATCTTCCTTCTATCGCATGTCGCGGGCGCGTCAGCGGCGCTCGCTGACGTAGTTGATGGTGTAACGCGGTATCTCGACCAAGAGCGCGTCGGTGCCGACCTTGGCCTGGCATGAAAGTCTTGATTTGGGAGTGAGGCCCCACGCGCGATCGAGAAGATCGTCCTCCGCTTCGTCGGACGGATCGAGGGAGTCGAAACCTTCGCGCACGATCACGTGACAGGTCGTGCACGCGCAGGATTTCTCGCATGCATGCTCGATCTCCACGCCATGATCGAGGAGATTGTCGCAGATCGACACCCCTTCCTTCGCCTCGAAGGTGGTCCCTTCCGGGCAGACTTCGGGATGAGGGAGAACGACTATTTGCGGCATGGATGATTTCCGTCAGGTCAACGCATCGACACGGCGGCCGGTGAGCGCACGCGCGACACCGCGGTCCATCCGCCGCGCCGCAAAATCGCCCGTCACCTGATTCAGCGCCTTGGTGCCCGCAGAGATGGCACGCTGATCGCTTCCCTCCCGCGCCGCAACCACTGCGTCCATTGCCTTCACGATTGCGGCTCGCTCCTCGTCCGACAGGAGATCATTGTCCGCCGTCAGCGCGGCGCGGGTCGCCGCAACGAGCATGTCGGCCTCCACCTGCGCTTCGGCCAGAGCCCTTGCCACCATATCGTTGGCGGCATGCGTGAACGAATCCTGGAGCATGCCGGCGATGTCCGAATCCGAAAGACCATAGCTCGGCTTGACCGTGACCGCAGCCTCGATGCCGGAAGTCTCTTCACGCGCCGATACCGCGAGCAGGCCATCGGCGTCGACCTGAAAGGTCACGCGAATGCGGGCGGCGCCGGCCACCATCGGTGGAATCCCGCGCAGCTCGAAACGCGCGAGCGACCGGCAATCGGGAACCTTCTCGCGCTCTCCCTGCACGACATGAATGGCCATGGCAGTCTGGCCATCCTTGAACGTGGTGAATTCCTGCGAGCGCGCGACCGGGATCGTGGAATTGCGCGGCACGACTTTTTCGACCAGGCCGCCCATCGTTTCGAGGCCGAGGGACAACGGAATCACATCGAGCAACAGCCAATCTTCTCCGGGTGAGCGGTTACCCGCCAGCACATTGGCCTGGATTGCGGCGCCCAAGGCCACCACCTGATCGGGATCGAGATTGGTGAGCGGCGGTTGGCCGAAGAACTCGCCGACCGCTTTCTGTATCTGCGGCATGCGGGTGGCCCCGCCGACCATTACCACGCCCTTGATATCGAAGGGCGTGAGCTGCGCGTCGCGCAGCGCGCGCTTCAATGGGGTAAGCGTTTTCGCGACCAGCGTTCTGGTGATCGCGGTGAAGGTATCCGCCGTGAGGGTCAGATCGACACGGTCGCCGGTGGATAGCGTCGCGACGATCGTGGCGTTGGGATGGAGGGTGAGATTTTCCTTGGCCTCGCGGGCTTTCAACATGAGCAGCCGGGTATCTTCCGCCGAATGCGGAGCAATCCCCGCCGTCTCGATCATCCAGCAGTAAACGCGATGATCGAAGTCATCGCCACCCAGCGCCGAGTCGCCGTTAGTCGCCAGCACTTCGAACACGCCGCGCGAAAGCGTGAGGATCGAGATGTCAAAAGTGCCGCCGCCAAGATCATAGACCGCGTACGTGCCCTCGGCCGCGTTGTCGAGGCCATACGCAATGGCCGCGGCGGTTGGCTCGTTCAATAGCCGAAGCACGTTAAGACCCGCGAGCTTGGCGGCGTCTTTGGTAGCCTGCCTCTGTGCGTCGTCGAAATAAGCCGGCACGGTGACAACCACTCCCGCCAACTCGCCTCCCAGGCTTAGCGTGGCGCGCACGCTCAAGGCGCGCAGGATTTCGGCCGACACCTCGACTGGGCTTTTAATGCCAGCTCGTGTGGCGAGCCTGACCATGCCCGGCTCGTCGATGAAACGATACGGAAACCGGCGGTCATCGGTGAAGTCGGCAAGGCCGCGGCCCATGAAGCGCTTCACCGACACGATCGTGTTCTGAGGATCGCGTGCCTGCAGGGCTTCGGCCGCGTAACCGACATCCACGCCGCGCGCCTCGTCGCGATACCGAACGATGGAGGGCAAGAGTGGTCGGCCTTGGTCATCGGGCAGCACCACCGGTATGCCGTTGCGCACGGTCGCGACCAGTGAATTGGTTGTTCCGAGATCGATGCCGACCGCTAGCCGCCGCTCGTGCGGCACCGGAGAAGCAGCAGGCTCGGATATCTGGAGGAGCGCCATCAGGCTTCGGTCGCGGTGATCGCGACGTCGATGTCGTCGGCCAGCTTCGTCAGGAACTTGAGCTCGCGTACGCGTTGCCGCGCCTCGTCCCAGGCGCTCTCGTGGTCGAGCAATCGTTCGAGTTCCTGCTCGCGCAGCCGCGCTTCACCGCGAACCGCATCGAGCATGATCGCAAGGGCGCGTTCATCGGCGACTTGCGCGGCTTCGGCCACGGCTTCGCGGCGCTCGAGTTGCCGTTCCAGGAAATCGAACGGCAGCGCCGTGTCGGTCTCGTCGCCCGCGTCGATGCCGCGAAGCGACAGCAGGTATTGCGCGCGCAGCACCGGGTGCTTCAATGCGCGATACGCTTCGTTGACCCGAGCCGAGGATTGCAATGCCAGGCGGCGGTCCGCATCTGTCCCCACCGCGTGACGATCGGGATGCACCTCGTTCTGCAGCGCCCGATAGGCACGCTCCAGCACCTCGACATCGACGCCATAACGCGCCGGCACGCCGAAAAGCTCAAAGTAGTTGAGGGAGAAATCGATCATTAAGATTGACGACGTTCGCGACTTGGCGTTGCGTGTTGGCGGCGTCGACGCAGTGGGATTGCGCGCCGCCTGAAAAATGGATTCCCGCGTCCGCGGGAATGACGAAGTAGTTTAGTGTTGGTGGCGGCGAGGTACGGCCATCCCCTCCCGCGCGCCTGGTTGGAATGACGAAGTGGTTTATCGGTGGTGACGGCAGGGCGCGGCATGAACCGATGCTGCAAGCCAAATGAAAGTGCGGCTTGTGCGGTCAGCGCGCTCGCGCGAAAACCGCGTCAGCCGAGGCGCGCGCCATCAGACAGTACATGAGCGCGTACGGCAAGGGCGCGCAACGAAGGATCACGCGTTTTCTCGCACGAGCCTAGACGTTGAAGGATTCGCCGCAGCCGCAGGCGTCCTTCACATTCGGGTTGTTGAACTTGAATCCTTCATTCAACCCTTCGCGCGCGAAATCGAGCTCCATTCCCTTGAGATACGGCAGGCTCTTCGGGTCGATGACCACCGTAACGCCGTGGCTGTCGAACCGGGAATCCTCCGGCCGGATCTCATCGGCATACTCGAGCTTATATGCGAGACCCGAGCACCCGGACGTGCGCACGCCCAGCCGCAAGCCCACGCCTTTGCCGCGCTTCGAAAGGTTGCTGGCGATGTGCCGCGCCGCACTTTCGGTAATGGTGATGGCCATCGTCGTACCCATCTCTCCCATCATTCGCCCGCCACCGCCACCGCTTCCGGCGCCGCTGTCACGGCGTGGCCCGTTGCGTGCTTCTTGCGGTAATCGGCGACCGCCGCCTTGATCGCATCTTCGGCCAGGATCGAGCAATGGATCTTGACCGGCGGCAGCGCAAGCTCCTCGGCGATATGCGTGTTGCGGATGCTCATCGCCTGATCGAGGGTCTTGCCCTTGACCCACTCGGTGACGAGCGATGAGGACGCGATGGCCGATCCGCACCCGTAGGTCTTGAACTTGGCATCCTCGATGAGGCCGTCCTTGCCCACGCGAATCTGCAGCTTCATGACGTCGCCGCATGCCGGCGCGCCCACCATGCCGGTACCAACATCAGACGCTTCCTTGCCGAAGGAGCCGACGTTGCGCGGATTTTCGTAATGATCCAGTACCTTGTCGCTGTATGCCATGATTCACCTCTTCGATTTGCAACAACCTAGTGTGCAGCCCACTGCACCGTGTCGAGATCGACGCCATCCTTGTACATTTCCCAAAGCGGAGAAAGCTCGCGCAGCTTCGCAATCTTGCGCTCGAGCAGGCCCACGGTGTAGTCGATTTCCTCTTCCGTCGTAAAGCGGCCGATCGTGAACCGGATCGAGCTGTGCGCAAGCTCGTCACTGCGCCCGAGTGCGCGCAACACGTACGACGGCTCGAGGGATGCCGACGTGCACGCCGATCCCGACGACACTGCGATCTCCTTGATCGCCATGATCAGGCTCTCGCCTTCGACAAAATTGAAGCTCACATTGAGGTTGCCGGGGACGCGGCGCTCCATGTCGCCGTTGACGTATATTTCCTCGATCCCGGAAACGCCCTTCAAAAGCCGATCACGGAGCATGCGGATGCGCTCGTTTTCGGTCGCCATCTCGAGTTTCGCGAGCCGGAATGCCTCGCCCATGCCCACGATCTGGTGCGTGGCCAACGTGCCTGAGCGCATGCCGCGCTCATGGCCGCCGCCGTGCATTTGGGCCTCGATCCGCACCCTGGGCTTGCGCCGGACATAAAGCGCGCCGACGCCTTTCGGGCCGTAGGTCTTGTGCGCCGAAAAGGACATGAGATCGACCTTGAGCTTGGCCAGGTCAAGCGGCATCTTTCCGGTGGCCTGTGCGGCATCGACATGAAAGATGATGCCGCGGCTGCGGCAAAGCTCGCCGATCGCGGCGATGTCCTGAATGACACCGATCTCGTTGTTCACCGCCATCACCGACACCACCACGGTGTCGGACCGCAGCGCGGCCTTGAACGCCTCGAAATCGAGCAGCCCATCAGGCTTCACGTCGAGGTAGGTGCATGTGAAGCCCTCGCGCTCGAGCTCGCGCATCGTGTCGAGGGTGGCCTTGTGCTCGGTCCTGACGGTAACCAGGTGCTTGCCCTTGTCCTGGTAGAAGTGGGCAGCTCCCTTCAACGCAAGATTGATCGCCTCGGTGGCGCCGGAGGTCCACACGATTTCCTTGGGGTCGCAGTTGACGAGCGCTGCCACCTGCGAGCGGGCTTCTTCGACGGCGCGCTCGGAATCCCAGCCAAACGCGTGGGATCGCGATGCCGGATTGCCGAAGTGCTCGGTCAGATACGGAATCATTTTCTGCGCAACACGCGGGTCGACCGGCGTGGTGGCCGAGTAGTCGAGGTAGATCGGTGTTTTCATTGTGACGTTTCCGTTGCGGACAACCGGTTAAAATCGAGATTACGAATCGCGGGACGGATCACGCCAGCGCCGCAGGTTCGACCGACCGCGATGCACTCGCCGGGCGATGATCCTGCAGCACGGCGACATCGCTCGCAGGCTCTTGCTGGCGAACGAGCTGGGCCAAGGTCACCGAGCGCAGATAAAAGAAGATATGGGCGTTCAATCCCGCCCACAACTCGTGGGTCATGCAGCGCCGGTCATCATGGCAGTTCTCGCGTCCGGCACATTGCGTCGCGTCGATCGGCTCGTCGACCGCCAAGATGATGTCAGCCACCGAAACGGAATCCGCGGCGCGCCCCAAGTGGTAGCCACCGCCCGGTCCCCGAACGCTTTCCACGAGCCCCTGTCGCCGCAGCTTGCCGAAAAGTTGCTCGAGATACGACAACGAGATGCGCTGGCGCGCGGAAACACCGGCCAGCGTGGCGGGGCCGGCGGTGCTATGCATGGCAATGTCGATCATCGCCGTAACGGCGAATCGACCTTTGGTGGTGAGGCGCATGTGATCACCCACTCCTTGGTGCGGCGCGTAGGCGCGGCGCACTGAACTGTTGCAACGACTTTACGCTAATCCCGACCAGATTAGTCAACTAAATACCCGCAGAGTTCATTCCAGCATGCGGTTCAGCCCTTTCGGGTCGAACCCCTCAGCCGTCGCCTTGGCATCACGCAAATCCATGCCATCACCACGCAACTGCGCGATAAGCGCTTCCAGCCGTGCGTCGGTCTCGGCGGCGTGGTCAACCAGCCGGTGGATCGCCTGCACCATCGGGTCGTTCGTGTCGGCGCCGATGCCGTACGCCGAAAACCCCATCTTGGCCGCTTGCCCTTCCCGCCGCTGCGCCTCCTCACCCAAAACGATGCGGGCCGGAATCCCGACGGCGGTGGCATCTGCGGGAACGTCGCGTACTACGACGGCATTGCAGCCGATCTTGGCGCCATCTCCCACTAAAATGGGGCCGAGCACTTTGGCCCCCGCACCGATGACCACTCCGCGACCCAAGCTGGGGTGGCGCTTGCCCTTGTTCCAGGACGTCCCGCCCAGGGTAACGCCGTGATAGAGCGTGCAGTCATCGCCGATTTCTGCCGTTTCACCGATTACGACACCCATCCCGTGGTCGATGAATACCCGTCGCCCGACCGTCGCGCCGGGGTGAATTTCGATGCCGGTCAGCCAGCGGCCGAGATGGGCGAGCCAGCGGGCAAGCCATCGCCACCGCGCACGCCAGAGTCGGTGTGTGAGACGGTGCCACACCAGCGCATGCAAGCCCGGGTAGCAGGTCAGCACCTCCCAAGCGGTCCGGGCGGCGGGATCTCGGTCGAACACCACGGCAATGTCTTCGCGAAGCCGGCTGAACATGGCGCCATTCTGGCATATCCGACAGATTTACTCAAGTATTTGCCGGCATCCAATGCGTCCCCGGCAGTCTGCATCACCGCTCAGCGCCGCTCGGGCCTTGGGCATCCATCAGCGCATCGACCCGGGTGAGAATGCCCCGCAGGATATTGACCTCTTCTTTCTCGAGCCCGGCACGCGCGAAAAGGCGACGCAAGCGGGGCAGCAGGCGCTTCGGCATCTGTGGATTGAGGAACCGCATGGCCGTCATGGTGCGGGCCGCGTGCGCATAAAGCGCTTCGATTTCACCGGATGTCGCGAGTGGAAAACGCGGCGCCTCCCAGACGGCATCACCCAGCGCCATGACCCGAAGCTCGTAGGACGCAACCTGAACGGCGGCGGCAAGATTGAGCGAACCGTAAGCCGCATTTGCAGGGATGGTCGCGACCATTGTGCAACGCGCGAGCTCGACATTGGAGAGCCCGGACATCTCGGTGCCGAACACCAGGGCGACCTCGCCCGCCGTGGCTTGGGTGAGCACTTTCCGCGCTGCGGCTCGGACCGGCACGACATGGCCCGCGAATTCACGGGGTCGGGCAGAAAACCCAACCGTGAATATGCAGTCGGCAAGCGCTTCGTCGAGTGTGGCTACGACACGCGCGGCGTCCAGTACTCGAGTGGCACCCGATGCCAATGCACTGGCTTCCGGGTGCGGGAAAAACCTCGGGGCCACCAGGACGAGCCGCTCGAGCCCCATGGTGAGCATCGCGCGCGCGCTCGCGCCAATATTTCCAGGATGGCTCGTCGATACGAGCACGATGCGAACGCGTTGCAGATTCAGCACGGCAATCGTCAGCGTGCTTCGAGTGGCGGCGATGCAAACGACGTGAGCACGATCCACCGACAAGGGCAAAACGTTGCCGCCCACCGGTTACAATGCTGCCTTTCTCCTCTACTGCTGCGCCGCGTTGCTGTTGCCGGTAATATCGTTGCGCGCATCAAATCATGCATTCCATGCATCCGACGCTCACCATCGCGGTGAAAGCGGCGCGCCGCGCCGGCAATCTCATCAATCGAAGCGCCCGCGATCTGGATCTGCTGACGGTGACCGCCAAGGGACCGAAAGATTTTGTCAGTGAGGTGGATCGCGCCGCCGAAGCGACGATTGTGAAAACGCTGCTCGATGCCTACCCGGACCACGCGATACTAGCAGAGGAAGGCACGGCCAAAGGCGCCAATGCCGACGCCGAAAATCTCTGGATTATCGATCCTCTCGACGGCACCACCAACTTCCTCCACGGCTTTCCTCAATATTGCGTTTCGATCGCCTTGCAGCATCGCGGCCAGATCACCCAGGGCGTCATCTACGACCCGGTGCGCAATGACCTTTTTACCGCAACCCGAGGACGCGGCGCATTCCTCAACGATCGACGCATGCGCGTGTCGCGCCGCGACCATCTGCGCGATTGCCTCATCGGCACCGGTTTCCCGTTTCGTGACGGAAGCTATCTGGATACCTACCTGCAGATGATGAAAACGATGATCGAGCAGACGGCCGGGTTGCGCCGTCCCGGTGCGGCCGCCCTCGACCTCGCGTACGTTGCGGCCGGCTTCTACGACGGGTTTTTCGAGGTGGGGTTGAACGCGTGGGACGTAGCCGCCGGTAGCCTGTTGGTGCAGGAAGCGGGCGGTCTCATCGGTGATATGGCGGGCGATGGAGATTTTCTCCACGGCGGGCAAGTGATCGCCGCGAATGCAAAGGTTTTCTCGCAAATGGTAAGTGCGCTGGCGCCGTTTCGCGACCACTTGACCCGATCACGGGCGCCACGCGTTTCGCGGCCCGCGGCCGGTTGATGCCCGATGCTGCGCACCCGCCGTTCGAGTGCCCCCAAGCCACGCGAGCAGAAACGCCCCGGCAAGCGCGCGGCACTCCTCTTGCTGATGCTGCCAAACGCAACCAACTTTCCCGCCCAAAAGGAACCGCCTCCATGACCCCATCGCTTATTGCGTCGACACCAAACGCTGCTCGACCTACGAGCATCACGTTTCTGCGCTATTGGACGCTGTTCGCGGCATGTTCGACGGTGATGGCGCTTGTTGCCGCGACAGGTGCCCGGGCGGAAACCGTGGATTCCCTGCGCCTGATGGTGCGCGCCGATGCGACCGTCGGGACGGTAGCCCAGGCCGCGTTACTGGCTCGGCTGGAAGCTCGCGTGGGTATGAAACTGACCCCCACCGGCACCACGCGGACCGGCGCGCTGCTGTTGGCGTTGCCAGTCCCAATGGCCGCCGGTGATCTCACGGTCGCCCTTAATCGGCTTCGCGAGGACCGTGCGGTGCTCTGGGTGGATATTCCGCCGAAGCCCGAAATGTTGCGCAAAGCCAAAACCAAGGCAACGGGCGAACGAGGCCAGAAGTTGTTGTTGCGCTTGAAGGACGGCGTCGCCCCCGACTGGGGTGCTCTCGCGCCACGGTTCGCGCAACGCATCGGCATCGCATTGAGTGCAGAGCGCCAGATCGGAAGCGTCTGGGTGTTGCGTCTCGCAGAAGCCCAACCCGCCGACCGGTTGGCGGATCTCGCGGCCATGCTGGAAACGGACGAGGCGGTGCAGTACGCCGATCCCGTGCTGCGGCGTTTCGCGCAGGCGCCGAACGATCCTCTTTTCGACCAGCAATGGAATCTCACCGACAGCGTTTCGGGCATCAATGTCCAAGCCGCTTGGGCACTGCAAAAGGGCTCAGCGTCGATGACCGTTGCTGTCGTGGATACCGGTGTCCTGCCGCATCCTGACCTTGCCGGACGCCTTCTGCCGGGGTACGACTTCATCAGCGATCCGTCACGCAGCCGCGACGGCGACGGGCGCGACGCCAATTCACGCGACGAAGGCGATTGGACGGACGCCGGCGACTGTGGGGGCTTCCCTGCCAAGCCCAGCTCGTGGCATGGCACCTTCGTCGCGGGCCTCCTCGCAGCCAATCCGGACAACGGGATCGGCATTGCGGGGGTGGACTGGAATGCCAAGATACTTCCGGTACGCGCGCTTGGCCATTGTGGTGGCACCGACGAGGACGTCTTCGAGGCGATGCTGTGGGCCTCCGGGGCTCAAATCGCCGGAGTTCCGCCCAACCAGAACCCAGCGAAGGTCATCAACCTCAGTCTCGGGGGCTTCGGCGCGTGCGGTCAGGCCGTGCAGGAAGCCATCGATGATGCACTGGCGCAGGGGTCGGTGGTGGTCGTGGCCGCGGGCAACCAGGCGGATGACGTATCCACATTTGCGCCGGCCAACTGCAGCGGCGTCATCACCGTCGGCGCGCACAACCGGCTCGGCGACCGGACGTCCTATTCCAACTTTGGCCGCCGCATCGATATCTCCGCCCCGGCCGGTGATGGCGGCACCGGCGATTCCATCATTTCACTGTCCAATGAGGGCGCCACGATCCCAAGCGCGGATTCGTACGGAGAAGGGATTGGCACCAGCTTCTCGGCACCACTCGTCGCCGGCACGGCCTCGCTCATGCTCGC